>NZ_JBIVHR010000011.1:0-95348 GCF_044749305.1 Pseudomonas sp. NPDC089534
GTCCGGTCAGGCGGCACCGAATCCGGATGTGCCGGCCTCATCGCTGGCAAGCCAGATCCCACAGGGTTCTCGGGCGTTCCCAGGCCTTGCGGACAACCACAAGAATCTCGGGCGTTCGCTGGTCTAGCGGACAGCCGCTCCTTCAGGTCACCTCGGGATCAGCGCCCCCGGCACCTGAATCACTCGGCTCGCCAACCGGTGCCCTGCCTCGGCGGCGTCCGCCGGGTTGGCGCCTGACAGGCGGCTGGCCAGGTACGCCGCACTGAACGAGTCCCCCGCCGCCGTGGTGTCGATCACCTTCTCGACCTTCTGCGCCGGCACTTCGAAGGCTTGCCCGTCACAGCGGATCAGGCACGCCTCGGCGCCGCGCTTGAGCACCACTTCCGGCGTGCCGATCTGCGCATAGGCCTCGAACACCGCCTCGCAATCGCCGAACCCGAACAGCGCCTGTTCGTCCTCCACCGTGAGCAACGCCAGGTCCACATGGGGCAACACGCTGCGGTAGGCCGCCTGCGCCGCTTCCCGCGAGGCCCACAGGCGGGGCCGGTAGTTGTTGTCGAAGACGATGCGCGCATCCCGCTGGCGGGCTTCGGCCAACACCTCGATCAGCCGCTCCCGCCCCTGCGCGCCCAGCACCGCCAGGGTGATGCCGCTGAAATACAGCACGTCGTAGTCCGGCAAGGCCGCCAGGGTCGGGGCGCCGTTCGGCAGGGTGAAGCAGTCGCGCACGGCCGCTTCGTTGCGCCAGTACAGGAAGCGCCGCTCGCCGGCGGCGTCGGTCTGGATGCAGTACAGGCCCGGCAGACGGCCGGGCAAACGCTGCACCCAGTCCAGGCCGATGCCTTCGCCGGCCCAGCGGCGGCACATCTCGTCGCTGAAGCTGTCGTCGCCCAGGGCCGTCACGTAATCGACCCGGGCGTGCTCGCCCATGGCCCGGGACAGGTAGACGGCGGTGTTGAGGGTATCGCCGCCGAAGCTCTGCTGCAGGCTGCCGTCGGCGCGCTGCTGGAGTTCGATCATGCATTCGCCGATCAGGGCGATGCGCGGGGTGTGAGGCCCCAGGGGGCTGAGAGTGGTCATCTGAATGGAGTCCTGGCAGTTCAAGGGTGTTCTGTCGGCCTTCATCGCCAGCAAGCTGGCTCCCACATTGGAACTGTGTCGAGCACATGTCCCTGTGGGAGCCGGCCTGCCGGCGAAGGCGTCAGTGCAAACGCCACCGGGTGCGGCGCCGGCTGAAGCCTCAGAAACAGGTGTCCATCGTCTCGATCACCGTCAGCCGCTCATCCACCAGCAGCCCCACCCGCCACTTGTCGAAGGTCAGGCACGGGTGCGAGGTGCCGAACGAGATGATGTCGCCGACCCGCAGCTCCACCCCCGGCGCCACGGTCATGAACGCATGCTGATCCATCACCGCCGTCACCTTGCAGGCGCCGACGTCATCCCCCACCGCCGGCAGCACCCCGGCCTTGTAGCGCAACAGCGGCACCGGCAGGCCGGCGTCGAACGCCACGTCGCGCTTGCCCAGGGCGACCACCGCAAACCCAGGCTCCGGCAGCGACTGCACATGGGCCCAGACCTCCAGGGCCGGGCGCAGCCCTTCGTGCAGGTCGCTGCGCCGGTCGAGCACGCAGCACTGCGCTTCCTTGTAGATGCCGTGGTCGTGGGCCACGTAGCTGCCCGGCCGCAACACGCTGAGGAAGCGCCCGGCGGCGTTCTGCGCCTCGAAGGACTCGGCGATCAGGTCGTACCACGCCGACCCCGACGCCGTGATGATCGGCTTGGCGACGGCGAACGCGCCGCTGTCCTGCAGCTGCACCGCCAGGCGCACCAGCGACGCGGCGAATTCGCGGATGCCGCTGACGGCGTGGTCGCCGTGGATCACGCCTTCGTAGCCCTCGATGCCGGTCAGGGCCAGGGCCGGTTGCGCGGCGATGGCTTCGGCCAGTGCGATGACTTCCTGCTCGCTGCGGCAACCGCAACGGCCGCCGACCACGCCGTACTCGATCATCACGTTCAGCCGAACGCCCCGGGACGCGAAGTAAGCGCCCAGATCGGCGACGTTGTCCGGATGATCGACCATGCAGTAGAAGTCAAAGCCAGGATCAGCCAGCAGGTCGGCGATCAGCGCCATGTTCGGCGTGCCGACCAGTTGGTTGGCCATCAGCACCCGGCGCACGCCGTGGGCATAGGCGGCGCGGGTCTGGGTGGCGCTGGCCAGGGTGATGCCCCAGGCGCCGGCGTCGAGCTGTCGGCGGAACAGCGCAGGCGTCATGCTGGTCTTGCCGTGTGGCGCCAGCTCCGCGCCGCTGTCGCTGACGAACGTCTGCATCCAGCGGATGTTGTGCTCCAGCGCCGCGCGGTGCAGCACCAGCGCCGGCAGGCTGACATCGCGCACCAGGTGGGCGCCGACGGCGGCATCGCCCTTCTCCACGGCAGCGGTATTGTTCACGGTCGTCATGGTCGAACTCCTCACAGTCGCGCCCGCCGGCGGGCGCGGTCAGTCGTTGATGCGCCGGGCGAGGCTGTTGGCGCTCTCGATCAAGACCCGGCGATAGTCGTCGTAATTGTTCTTGGCGTCGGCGCGCGGGGCGACGATGCACAAGGTGCAGATGGCCACGCCAGCGGGGTCTTTGACCGGAGCGGCGAAGCAGTGGGTGAACGTGTCGGCGACACTGTCGAAGGAAAAGAAGCCGTCGATGCCGGCCTGACGGATCTCCCCCAAAAACGTCTCCAGCGGCAGGCGTTCGCCGTCCGGCAGGATGAAGTCGTCGGGGTCGATCAGGTCGATGATCTGCCGGTCGCTCAGGTGCGCCAGCAGCAGGCGCCCGGACGCGGTCCACGGGATCGGCGCGTTCTCGCCGATGTCGGAGGAGATGCGAAAGTGCCGCTCGCCCTCCTTCATCAGCGCCACCGTGTATTTGCGTCCGTTGAGCAGGCACATCTGCGCGGTTTCCCGGGTCTGGCTGACGATCTCCTGCAAGGCGTGGTCGGCCTCGCGGCTGAGGTCGAAATGCCGCAGGTGCGCCTGCCCGAGGAAGTACAGCTGACGGCCCAGGTAGACGTGACCGTCCTTGCCCACCGGCTCCAGGATCCGCCGCTCCAGCAGCGACGCCACCAGTTCGTAGACCGTGGATTTCGGGCTGCCGATGCCGTTGGCGATGTCGTTGGGGCGCAGCGGCTGGCCGATCTCCTTGAGGAAATCGAGAATGTCGAACGCCCGGTCCAAACCACGGGCCCGGCGTTTGATGGTGTCTTCGGTCATGTCTTCAGGTTCCCATTCACAGTGCCGGGAGTGTACCGAGATAGCCGTGGCGACCGGTAGGCCGCCATCGCCGGCAGGCGTCCGCCTGCGGGAGGCAGCCTGCCGGCGACAGAGCCACCCCGCTTCAGGCCTTCTTCTTGTAGGCGATGCAATCGATCTCGACCTTGCAGTCGACCATCATGCTCGCCTGCACGCACGCCCGCGCCGGAGCGTGCTCGGGCTTGAAGTACTCGCCGAACACTTTGTTGAAGCTGGTGAAGTCCCGCGGATCGTCCAGCCACACCCCGGCGCGCACCACATCCTCCAGGCCGTAGCCGGCCTCTTCGAGGATCGCGATCAGGTTCTTCATGGTCTGGTGGGTCTGCTCGACGATGCCGCCGACGATGATTTCGCCGTCCACCGCCGGCACCTGGCCGGACACGTGCAGCCAGCCGTCGGCCTCAACGGCGCGGGCGAAGGGACGGGGCTGGCCGCCGGCCGCGGTGCTGCCGGTGCCGTATCGGGTGATGCTCATGGGTGTCTCTCCTGATTGAAAAGTGAAAGGTCAGAACCGCGTGCTCTTGAGGAATTCCGCCAGCCGCGGCGACTGCGGACGCTCGAACAGTTCCTTGGGCGGCCCCTGCTCTTCGATGCGTCCCTGATTCATGAAAACGATCTTGTCCGACACCTCGAACGCAAAGCGCATTTCGTGGGTCACCAGCAGCATGGTCATGCCGTCTTCGGCCAGGCCCTTGATCACGTTGAGCACCTCGCCCACCAGTTCGGGGTCGAGGGCCGAGGTGACTTCGTCGAACAGCATCAGGCTCGGGTTCATCGCAATGGCCCGGGCGATCGCCACGCGCTGTTGCTGGCCGCCGGACAGCTGGCCGGGGAAGTGGTCGCGGCGCTGGAGCAGGCCGACCCGCTCCAGCCATTTCTCGGCCAGCGCCACCGCTTCGTCCTTGTGCATCTTCTTCACCTTCAGCAAGCCGAGGGTGACGTTCTGCAACGCAGTCAGGTGCGGGAACAGGTTGAACTGCTGGAACGCCATGCCGGTCATCGCACGGTGGCGGGCGATGACCTTCTCGCCATGGCGCACGCGTTTGCCGTTGACCTCGTCGTAGCCGATGGACTCGCCGTCGAGCAGGATCTGCCCGCCCTGGAACTCTTCGAGCATGTTCACGCAGCGCAGCAGCGTGGTCTTGCCCGAGCCGCTGGAGCCGATCAGCGTGACCACGTTGCCGCGCTGCATGCTCAAGTCGACGCCCTTGAGCACCTCCACCGCGCCGTACTGCTTGTGCAGGCCGCGGATGTCCAGCAGAGGTTGGGTCTGGGTCTGTGGCTGTGAAGAAACTTGAGCTTGAGTCATGGCAAGGCCACCCGCTTTTCAATGAACCGGCCGAACAATTCGATGCCGTAGTTGATGATGAAGAACAGAAAACCGGCGAACAGGTAGAACTCCAGGGTCATGAACGTGCGCGCGATGATCTGCTGGCTGCTGAGCAGCAGCTCCGCCACGCCGATCACCGACAGCAGGGTCGAGGCCTTGACGATCTCCGTGGACGAGTTGACCCACGTCGGCAGGATCTGGCGCAGCGCCTGGGGCAGCAGCACGTAGCCGAGCGCCTGGTGGAACGTCAGGCCGATGGCCTTGCTCGCCTCCATCTGCCCGCGCGGCAATGCCTGCAACGCACCGCGCACGATCTCGGCGACGTGGGAGCCGCAGAACAGCGTCAGGCCCAGGGCGCCGGCCTGGAACGCGCTGATCTGCCAGCCCAGCGCCGGCGCCATGTAGAAGCACGCCAGCACCAGCACGAACACCGGAGTGCCGCGGATCAGGTCGACGTAGAAACGGAACGGGGCGCGCATCCAGAAGCGGCCGTAGGTCAGGATCAGGCCGGCGACCACGCCGACCAGCGTCCCGAGCAGGATCGCCAGCGCCGACACCTGCACGCTGGTGACAAAACCCTGCCAGAGCGGCTCCCGCGCCACCCACAACTCATGCAACCAACTGGGCGATTCGTACATCGCAGCCTCCTATCGGCGGATCGCCAGACGCTGCTCCAGGTAACGCAGCAGCATGGCGATGAGGTAACAGGCCGCAACGTACAGCGCCGTGGTCACCAGCCAGGTTTCGATCACCCGGTAGCTCTCGACGTTGATCTTGCGTGCGTAATAGGTGAGTTCCGGCACCGCGATGGCGGCGGCCAGCGAGGTGTCCTTGAACAGCGAAATGAAGTTGTTCGACAGCGCCGGCAGCACGTTGCGCAACATCACCGGCACGGTGACGTAGGCCTTCACCTGCCATTCGCCCAGGCCGATGGCCAGCCCGGCCTCGCGCTGCCCTTTCGGGATGCTCAGCAGCCCGCCGCGGAACACCTCGGTCAGGTAGGCCCCGGCGTACAGCGACAGCGTGATGATGAACGACGGGATCTTGTCCAGCCGGATCCCCAGGCTAGGCAACGCGAAGTAGATCAACAGAATCAGCACCAGGATCGGCGTGTTGCGGATCACCGTCACGTACACCGAGGCCAACACCCGCAGGACGCGGTGCTTGGACAGCAAGGCGAACGCCATCAGCAGGCCGATCACGCAGCCGATGGCGATCGACACCAGCGCCAGTTCCAGGCCCAGGCCGAGCCCCGCCAGCAAGGTGTCGAAATCGCGCCACACGGCGGCAAAGTTCAACTGATAGTTCATGGTTGTCAGTACCTTGAGCGGGGCGACAGCCATCGCCCCGCCCTCACGGGATCACTTGAATTCGACGGGGAAACCGATGGCCGGGGTCGGCAGGTCGACGCCGAACCACTGCTTGAACGAGGCCGCGTACGTCGGGAATTCCACGCCGGTCATGGCTTCATGCAGGGTGGTGTTGACGAAATTCAGCCAGTCCTGGTCGCCGCGCTTGACCGCGCAGGCGTAGGTCTGCGGGCTCCAGGCATAGGTCGGGCTGCGGTAGCGGCCAGGGTTCTGCACCATCAGGTACTTGACCGAAGACTGGTCAGTGGCGGCGGCATCGGCGCGGCCGGAGTTCACCGCCTGGTACATCAGGTCGACGCTGTCGTACTGATCGACCTTGGCCTTGGGCAGCGCCTGGTGCACCAGTTCTTCGGCGTACACGTTCTGCAGCACCGCCACGGTCACGCCGTCGCCGGCGGCCTGCAGGTCCTCGATCTCCTTGTACTTGCTGTTGGCCGGCAGCAGCAGGCCCACGCCTTCGCGGTAGTACGGCAGGGTGAACGCCACCTGCTGCGCGCGGCTGGCGGTGACGGTGATGAACTGGCAGCTCATGTCGACCTTGTCGGTCAACAGGTTGGGAATCCGCGCATCGGACGACTGCACCACGAACTCGACCTTGCTCGGGTCGTTGAACAGCCCTTTGGCCACCATCCGGGCGATGTCGATATCAAAGCCCTGCAACTTGCCGTCCGCCCCCTGGAAGTGCCATGGCGCGTTGGTGCTGCCGGTGCCCACGATCAGCTTGCCCCGGGCCAGGACACTGTCGAGCTTGCTGTCGGCCGCCTGGGCCATGCCCGCAACGGCGGACGAAGCCGCGAGAACGAAAACACACGCTTTGAACAACGAAGGACGGCGATGCATGGCAAGCACTCCTGGAGGATGTTTATTCCGCTATAGCGGAACTTGGTATGTAACAACGGAATAGACAGCAGAAAGTGTGCCACAGGATTCGATGGGAATCTGTGCCGGATTGAAAATTTCAGGGAATCAAGGAGATACGTTGAACGAGGGAAAGCGGCGCAACTCACCCCGATGGCGTCGAGCGCTACCAATGGCCACAGAAGGCGGGTAACAGGTACTCAATGGGGGCAACTGGAGCGGATTGGTGCGAGGCAAGAACTGGGGAATCAGAAAGAGGTGCGTCAGGCGCTGAAAAAGGGTGGGAAGTCAGCGCTGCGCGGCTGCGTTGTACACATCTGCTCCGTCACGTTTCCCCACCGCAATGACGGTAACGACCAGCACTTCATCGATGACGCGATAAACCAAACGATAGCCGGCGCTTCGAAGCTTGATCTTGTAGGCCACTCCCAGGCCTCTCAACCGATCCGCCGGAACATGCGGATTACTGAGCCGCTCTCGAAGCTTGCGTGCAAACTGCTCCTTCAGATTGCCTCCCAGCCTGTTCCACTCTTTCCACGCCTTCTCCGAGAACTCCAGCTCATAGGTCATCGATCGAGACCTTTACGGTCGGATCGTTTTCCCGCTCTTTGCACAGTTCGATCAGCTCCAGATCCTCAAGGCGCTCAATCATTGCTTCATACGCTTTGGCTGGCACGCAGTAGAACGCTGGCTCATTGCGGTTGAGGATAGCAACGGGTTCACCGCCGCCTGCGGCGACAGTGCCCATCGGGTTTTTTTTCAGCTCGGAGATGCTCGCTACGACTTGTGAAAGCACGATGTGTGTCATGAAGGGACTCCCTAGGGTGCTCTTTGAAGCGCCAAAAATAGCACTCCAAGACACATCTGACCTCAACCCTTTTGTCTCTGAAACCGCTTGCGGAAAAATGCTGCTGTTGTCCATCGGGAATCCCTTTCATGCACTCAAACTGATGCAAAAAACAGTATCACGGTCAGCCGGTGTGCATTTCGGCATCAAATGTCGGGGCGCTCCTGCATTTGTGTGGGAAAAGTACGCGTTTTCCGAGCCCACCTGTAATTTCTGACAGTAGACCCGCCTCCTTCCTTGCCTTAACGTCAGGAAACCTTTAACGGTCGTCTGGAGGAGTCTCTGATGAAGGCGATCCCACCTCTTGCAACGCTGCCCCCCTCCTACCGCAAAGCCCTGAAGACCTGGCGCCCGGTGATTCTCTATTTCACCAACGAACACTGCCCCGCCTGCGAAATGGCCGGCCCGATCTTCCGGCATGTCGCCGAGCCGTACCGGCAGCGGGCGGACATCTACATGCTCAACACCCGCGAAGCGCCCCGGCACCCGAACGTCACCGGGACGCCGACCGTGCTGTTCTACCGGGACGGCAAGCTGATGAAGAAGCTCAAGGGCATCGGCACCGAGGACACCCTCAGGCAAGACTTCGCCCTGCACATCGGCAGGGTCAAGCCGCCCGCCCGGCATCGCCGACGCCAGCGCCGCCATGACCTGACCTGGCTCCACGTCACCTTGCGCACCCTGCGCACCATCCCCGATGCACGCCGACGGAACTTTTCCTGAAAGTGCCACCTAAGAGCCATCATCACTGGTACTTTCGTTCCAACTGATCGGCATCAATCGCGCTCCAGACCGGATTGGACAAGCTCCGATCCGGCTGCTTTTCTTTCATTTCTCAATACGAGATTCAGCGCGCCGGCCCACGGCCGTCGTGCGCTCATGTCCCAGGAGGGGTCCATGTCCTTTAACGTCATGATGGTTTTCGGCACCCGACCGGAGGCCATCAAAATGGCCCCGTTGGCCCGGGTTCTGCGTCAGTGGCCCGACATCCGACTGAACATCTGCTCCACCGGCCAGCACCGGGAAATGCTCAACCAGGTGCTCGACGCCTTCGAACTCACCGTCGATGAAGACCTGCAGGTGATGACCCAGGGCCAGACCCTGAACGGTCTCTCGCAACATCTGCTCACACAACTCGACCAGGCCTACGACCGGGTCAAACCGGACATCGTCCTGGTGCACGGCGACACCACCACCAGCTTCATCGCCGCCCTCGCCGCGTTCAACCGGCAACTGCCCATCGGCCACGTCGAGGCCGGGCTGCGCACCGGCAACCTGCGCGCGCCGTGGCCGGAAGAAGCCAACCGGCGCCTGACCGGCGTGATCGCCGACCTGCACTTCCCGCCGACCTCCAAGTCCGCCGCCAACCTGCTGCGCGAGGGCGTGCCCCAGGACAACCTCGAAATCACCGGCAACACCGTGATCGACGCCCTGCTGTGGATGCGCGAGCACCAGCGCGAGACCGGCTGGCAGCCCGCCGCCGACTCGCCCCTGGCCGCGCTCGACGACAGCCGCCGGATGGTGCTGATCACCAGCCACCGCCGGGAAAACCTCGGCGGCGGCTTCAACAACATCTGCGAAGCGCTGGCGGAACTGGCCGAACGCTACCCGGACGTGCAGTTCGTCTACCCGGTGCACCTCAACCCCCAGGTGCAGCAAGTGGTGTACGGCATGCTGGCGGGCAAGCCCAACCTCTACCTGATCGCCCCGCAGGACTACCCCCATTTCGTCTGGCTCATGGGCCGCGCGCATTTCATCCTCACCGACTCCGGCGGCGTGCAGGAGGAAGCGCCCGCCATCGGCAAACCGCTGCTGGTGCTGCGCGACGTGACCGAGCGGCCGTCCGTGCTGGAGAGCGGCACCATGGTGCTGGTGGGCACCGACAAGGCGCGCATCGTCCAGGAAGCCAGCCAACTGCTCGACGACGAAGCGACCTACACCCGCATGAGCCGCGTGCACTTCCCCTACGGCGACGGCCACGCCAGCGAACTGATCGCCACCCGCCTCCACGCCTGGCTGAGCGCACGCTCGGCGGCGGGTAACGGGGTATGAGCCTGGGTTGGGTCGATTTCTTCGCGTATGTGCTGTTCGGTCTTAAATATGTGGCGATCCTCCTCGCCCTGCTGATGTTCATCCTCGGCCTCGATGACCTGTTCATCGACCTGGTGTACTGGGGCCGCAAGTTCATCCGGCGCTGGCGCATCTACGAAAAATTCAAGCGCGCCGACGAGGAGCGCCTGTACGCCATTCCGGAAAAGCCGCTGGCGATCATGGTGCCGGCCTGGAACGAGGTCGGCGTGGTCGGGGAGATGGCGCGCCTGGCCGCCTCGACCCTCGACTACGAGAACTACCAGATCTTCGTCGGCACCTACCCCAACGACGCCGAGACCCAGGCCGACGTCGACGCGGTCTGCCTGCACTACCCCAACGTGCACAAAGTGGTGTGCGCACGGCCGGGGCCGACCAGCAAGGCCGACTGCCTGAACAACATCATCGACGCGATCTTCCGGTTCGAGAGCGAGGCGAAGATCCAGTTCGCCGGCTTCATCCTGCATGACGCCGAAGACGTGATTTCCCCGATGGAGCTGCGCCTCTACAACTACCTGCTGCCGAACAAGGACCTGATCCAGATCCCGGTCTACCCCTACGCGCCGGAATGGAAAGGCTTCACCGCCGGCCACTACGTGGACGAGTTCGCCGAAAACCACGGCAAGGACGTGATCGTGCGCGAGGCCCTGACCGGCCAGGTGCCGAGCGCCGGGGTGGGCACCTGTTTCAGCCGCAAGGCGATCAGCGCGCTGCTCGAGGACGGCGACGGCATCGCCTTCGACGTGCAGAGCCTGACCGAAGACTACGACATCGGTTTCCGCCTCAAGCAGAAAGGCATGAAATGCATCTTCGCCCGCTACTCGGTGAGCGATCCGAAACTGGCGCTGGAACAGCCCTGGGTGTTCGGCATGAACCGCGAGTTCGCCCAGGTGATCTGCGTGCGCGAGCATTTTCCCCGTGACCTGCAGCACGCCATCCGGCAGAAATCGCGCTGGATCGTCGGCATCGTGTTCCAGGGCACCAAGAACCTGGGCTGGAGCCGCAAGGGCCTGCTCAACTACTTCCTGTGGCGCGACCGGCGCGGGCTGATCGCCTACCTGCTGAGCTTCATGGTCAACCTGCTGTTCCTGGTGCTTTTGGCGATGTGGCTGATCACCGTGATCGCCCCGGAGGCCTGGCGCTATCCGTCGATCCTGGCCGACAGCGCGCTGCTCTCGGCGCTGCTGTGGCTCAACGGCCTGATGCTGTTCAACCGCCTGTTCCAGCGCGGCTGGTTCGTCACCCGCTACTACGGGATCGTCGAAGGCCTGCTGTCGGCGCCGCGGATGATGTGGAGCAACTTCGTCAACTTCTTCGCCAACCTGCGCGCCCTGCGCCAGGTCATGGAAATGGGTGACTCGCGGCGCGTGGCGTGGGACAAGACCACCCACGAATTCCCGGCCCTGACCAAGGCCCAGCGCACCCCGCTCGGCCACCGTCTGGTGGAGAAAGGCCTGCTCAGCGAAGAGCAGCTCGAAGCCGCGATCACCAGCCCCGTGCGCCGTCGGCTCGGCCGCGAACTGCTGCTGCGCGATTACATCGACAGCACGCAGCTGGTGCAGACCCTGGCCGAACAGCTGGACCTGGAATGGGCGCCGCTCAATCCGTTCAAGCTGGACAAGCGCCTGATCGACGCCGTGCCGCGCCGCGTGGCCTCGCACTACGGCGTGCTGCCGGTGGCCGAGGACGGCGACACCCTGGTGCTGGCCTCCGAAGGCCCGGTCAGCCAAGTCTCGCTCGGCGCGATCGGCCGTCAACTCAAACGCCCCGTGCGCTGCCGTCTGGCGCCCCAGGGCCGCGTCACCCTGGGGATCCGATACTGGTACGCGAGCCCCCGCCAGACCGAGGAAGTGCGTCATATGCTGCAAGTGCTGGAACGTCATCAGGACGACGAAGCCCTGCTTGAGCGGGTCAGCCACCATCAGGTGCTGCTGGGCAACCTGCTGCAGGTGCGCGGCATGGTGCCGCCGACCCTGTTCAATCAGGCCCTGATCGACTTCGATGCCGAACAGATGTCCCTCGGCGAACACCTCATCTCACGGGGCATGATCACCCAGGAGATCCTCGAGCAGGCCTTGGCCGACCAGGCCAGCGAACAGCAAGCCGCCTACCGCATCGTCCGGGAGGTCGCATGAAGCCTGTCGTCAACCGCCGCACCCTGCTGATGGGCAGCCTGTTGCTCGGCCTGAGCGCGCAGCCGTCGCTGGCCGCGCCGCTGAGCGATTTCGAGCAGTTCCGCAGCTACCCGTACATGGACCGCAGCTACCGGGAAGCCAAGAAAGGCAACTGGAAGGAAGTCGAACGGCTGATGCGCCACCTGCTGGAAAAGGTCCCGAAGAACGACGAGGCCCGGGCCCTGTTGGTGGAGTCCCTGGCCAAGCAGCGCCGCTACAAGGACGCCTTGCAGGCGCTGGGCAACGACAGCGACGGCCTGCTCGACCTGCGCCTGACCTGGATCGAACAGGATCCGCCGTCCAGCACCCAGGTGGAAAGCTGGATGGCCACCAGCAGCCTGAACGACCGCGTCCGCCTGTGGCAGGCCTACAGCCTGAGCCTGGCCAAGTTCGGCGGCGCGGGCCGGGCCCACGACTGGCTGGCGCAACTGGCGCCCAAGGGTGACGACAACATCCTGCGCCTGGCCCGGGCCAACTGGTCCGAACAGTTGCGCGACTGGAACGGCACCATCGAGCAACTGGCGCCGCTGGCCGCCCGTAGGCAACTCGACACCGAGGGCTGGCAACGCCTGGCCAACGCCTATGTGCAGCGGCTGGACGAAAAGCCGCTGCAAGCCCTGTTGCAGCAGGCGCCCAGCCCGGAAGCGGCGCGCAAGGTCCGTCTGGCGATGGTCGACCGCGCCATCGCCATGGGCCACGAACAGCAGGCCCAGCGCTGGATGCAGTCGTTGCCGGCCGGCGACCTGGCCGATCCGGCCCAGCGCCAGCGCCTGTGGGAACTGGCCCGGCAGACCGGCGACAGCGCCAGCGTCCAGCGCCTGAGCAACGACTTGCAGCGCCCGTGCCTGGAGACCGTCGAGTGGCTGTCCCGGCATGACCCGGAAGCCGCCAGCGCCCAGTTGCGCCGCTGCAACCCCACGGACGATCCGCAGGCCTGGCTGGTGCTCGCCCAACGCCTGCAAGCCACCGACCTGTTGCAGTCCACCCGCCTGCCCCAACCCTGGGACAGCCGCCGGCAGGCGCAACTGCTCGACGTCTGGCAGGCCGAGGGCCAGAGCGACAAGGTCATGGCCTGGCTCGCCGCCCAACCGCAGACCGCCGAGGTGATCAAGCGCCGGGCCGAACTCTTGCAGAAACAGGGCCGCAGCCAGGAAGCCGCCGGCCTGTGGGAGCGCCATTACCGGCAGACCGGCAACCTCGCGTCGCTGGATCAGGCCAGTTACATCGCCTTGAACGCCGGGCAGCGCGAGCGTGCGCAGACGCTGCTCGAAGACGCCTATGACCGCCATGGCGGCCGCTTGCCCGCCACGGCGTTGCAGCGGCTGGCCGGGCTCTACGCTTCGTCGGCCAGCACGACGCCTGCCCAGCAACGGCGCATGGCATCGCTGCTGGGCCGCGTCGACGGCGCCACCCGGGGCCAACTGCTGGCGCAACTGGCGGAAAACGGCCAGTGCGACGTCGTGCGGCAAGCCATCGGCAGCCAGCCGCAAGCCGCCGGCGACTTCCGTGCCCTCGGCCGTTGCGCGATGCCGGACCGACCGGGGGAAGCCGTCGTGTATTACCGGCAGGCCGAGAAGCTCGGCGACCGCGGCAGCCGCCTGCCCCTGGCCTATGCGCTGGAGGCGGCCGGCGATTCCGCCGGGGCCCTGGCCCTCTGGCGCAGCCTGCCGGCCTCGGAACTGAGCGACAACGCCCGGCTCACCGCCAGCCGCAGCGCGCTCAACGTCGGCGACAGCCAGACCGCCGAACGCTACTGGCAGCAAAGCACCACCCGCGGCGCCAACGAATGGGCCCTCGGCGCGGCGATCGCCGACACCCGCGGCGACCACGCCCAGGCCCTGGAACGCCAGCGCCAGGCCTTGCGGCAGCAACCCGATGCCGGCCATTTCTACGCCGCCTCGGTGACGGCGCAGAAGGCCGGCGACTTGCCGCAAAGCACTGCGTGGCTGGCCGAGGCGGTGCGCCGCGATCCGGCCAACCCGCGCTACCGCGCCGACTACGGCATGCGCCTGGCCGGGGCTGAAACCCGTGAAGAACGCGCCACCGCCATCCCGTACCTGCAACAGGCCACCCGTGACTTTCCCGAGGACTACCGCCTCGGCGAGACCCTCGCCTGGCGCTACGACGAGGCCGAGGACAGCGCGTCGGCCCGCCGGGAGCTGCGCCGGGTGATCGACCTGGAGCAGAACCCGGTGGCCGCCGACGACGAGGACGGCAGCATGGAAGCCCGCCGCTACCGTCAGCGCCGCGCCCACGAAACCCTGTCGCGCCGCGACAGCCGGACGCTGGCCAGCACCTGGTCGCCGGCCGGGGTGTCGACCAACGACTTCGTGCGCCCCGACGACAGCAAAGGCACGAACCGCCGCGCCGACTCGCAGAACGTGCAACTGGCGATGTGGGACCACGCGCTGGGCGAAGAGCCGAGCCGCGCCGGCAGCACGCTGTCGGTCTACGGCCGGGTGCTGCTCGGCGGCCAGGGCCGTTCGCGCTACGCCGAATCCCTCGCCGCCGGCGTCGGCCTGCGCTACAAGCCGTGGGGCACGCAGAACATCAACTTCTACGGCGAGATCTACAAACAGAGCCAGTTCGACGACGATGACAGCCATAGCCTGAACCTGGGCCAGATGCTGGTGCCGGAAAAGCTGCTGGACCAGATCGGCGACCACCGTCAGGACGGCCACACCAGCACCGACTACCTGCTGCGCGCCACGGCGTCGTTCCTCGATCAGGGCCGGTACCGCAACGACTGGCGCGTCGACGAGAGCGACTGGGACGAGCGTTTCCTGTACCTGGACGCCGCCTGGTGGACCAAGGCCGGCGACCATCAGTGGCTGTCGCGCTTCCAGCAGGGCCATGCCTGGAAACTGCCGTTCAACGGCGCGCAGACCCTCATGCCGTATGGCTTCCTCGAGTTCGCCAGCCAGGATCCCGGCAACGACTGGCGCCAGGACCTGCGCACCGGCGTCGGCCTGCGCTGGCAATGGTGGTACGACGATGACCGCTACAACGCCTACCGCTCGAAACTGACGGTGCGCACCGAATACCAGCAATCGCTGGGCGGCAATCTGTATGAAGGCGGCAACGGTGTGCTGCTGGGTGTGGAGTGGAATTTCTGATGGCGCGATGGATAGTGTTTTTCTGCCTGGTGCTGGGCGCGACGGTGGCGCGGGCCGACGCTCGACTGTTCTACCAACCGCTGAACGTCGATGCGCGGCTGAGTGAGGCGCAATGGCAAAGGATCTGGCAGGACACCGCCCGCCAGGGCACCCGCACGCTGATCGTGCAGTGGACGGCCTACGGCGATTCGGACTTCGGCGGCGCCGACGGCTGGCTGGCCCGAAGCCTCAGGTTGGCCCAACGCCAAGGCCTGCAACTGGTGCTCGGGCTGGCGATGGATCCGGCCTACTACCGACGCATCGACGAGCTGGACAGCGCCGGCCTCGGCACCTACTGGCAGGCGCAGTTGGGACGGTCGCTGGCCCAGCAACAGAGATTGCGCCAGGACTGGAAACTGCCGGTCGCCGGATGGTATCTGCCGCTGGAACTGGACGACCTGCACTTCCTGGCGGCGGATCGGCGGGCGACCCTGCAACGCCAGCTCAAGGACTTCGCCGGCCAACTGGATGCGCCGCTGCACGTCAGCGTGTTCAGCGCCGGCAAGCTCGCGCCGGCGGTCAACGGCCAGTGGCTGGGCGAGATGAGCGCGGCGGGCATTCAGGTGTGGTGGCAGGACGGCGCCGGCACCGCCCGCTTGCCGCCGCTGGTGCGCAACGGGTACGCCCAGGCGCTGCCCTGCTCCGTGGGCATCGTGCGCGAGGCGTTCCGCCAGACCAGCGCCGAAGGCCAGCCGTTCCGCGCCGAACCCGCAGCGCCGGACGCCGGCGCCGTCGGCTGCCACCCGGACGCGGTGTTTTCCCTGCGGTATCGGCCGTGGGGCCGGGTGATCCTCGACAACCAGCGCGAACATCAGGAGCGCGATGTACAAAACCATTGAAGACGAAGTCCTGAAGAGAACCGCGCCCGCCGAGCTGTGGGCCGAGTTCATCCAGCATGAGTTCGAGCGCCTGCGCTCGTTCTGCCTGCTGATCTTCGTCGCCAGCATCAGCGTATGGGTCATCTTCGACCTGATCGTGAGCTTTCTCGGCGGCCAGGGCTTCACCTGGCGCTCGATGGTGTTTCTGTCGGTGTTTGCGATACTCACCGTGATCCTGTGGTTCACCCGCCAGGCCCGGCACTTCAATGTGCTCAACCTGATGTTCGTGCTGACCATGACCCTCGGCGTGCGCCTGCTGATCGAGGGCCTGCCGTCCAGTTTCCAGCCGGCGTGGCTGGTGCTCGGCGCCTCCAGCATCCTCTACAGCACGTCGGTGCTGCCGATCAGCCGCTGGTCGTTCTATGCCGCGCAGGCGACGATCTGGCTGGTGCTCAACCCCTTCCTGTTCACCGACATCGGGCTGTTCGAGCTCAGGGGCGTGCTGACGGCGTGCTACAGCGTCTTCCTCTGCGGGTTGACCATCTACACGTTCCTGAAGCTGCGCGAGGCCAAGCTCTACAACTACATCATGTCCCGCCTGCTGCTGGACCAGGCCTACAACGACACCCTCACGGAGATCCCCAACCGCCGCTCGTTCATGGCCCGCGCCGAAAAGCGCCTGATGGCCGTCCCCCGCGAACAGGACCACTACCTGGCGATGATCGACATCGACAACTTCAAGAAAGTGAACGATGTGTACGGCCACGACATCGGCGACGAAGTGCTCAAGGCGATCGCGGCGGACATCAAGTCGGTCATGGCGCCGTATGAATATGCGCGCCTGGGCGGCGAGGAGTTCGCCATCTACCTGGCCGGGGTGCGCCACGCAGACGTCGAGGCGCTGGCCGGCGAACTGTGCCGCACCGTGCGCGAACGCCCGACCCGGCACCCGGTGACCATCAGCATCGGCGTCACCCGGGTGGAGGACGGCGACACCCTCAACCAGGCGCTGATCAAGGCGGATGAAGCGCTGTACGAATCCAAGCACACGGGGAAGGACCGCTACACCTTTCACGGCTGATCGCGAACCTGCGCGACCCGGCCGTACCGGGTGCGATGCCGGGATCTTCGCCAGCAGGCTGGCTCCCACCCTGTTCGGTGCAGGCCACGGATTGGATGACTGCCATCGCCCCCTGTGGGAGCCAGCCTGCTGGCTCTGTTGGGTGCAGGCCACGGATTGGGTGACTGCCATCGCTCCCTGTGGGAGCCAGCCTGCTGGCGATGGCGTCAGCAGGCCGCCGGTCAAGCTTCGGCGAAACTAGCGCCCGCCGCCCAGGTCGACAAAGGTGCCGGTGGCGTAGGACGCCTTGTCCGACAGCAGCCAGACAATCGCCTCCGCCACCTCGTCCGGCCGCCCGCCCCGGGCCATCGGAATCGCCGACTCCAGCTTGCTGACCCGGTCCGGATCGCCGCTCAGGGCATGGAAATCGGTGTAGATGTAGCCCGGCCGCACCGCGTTGACCCGGATGCCCTCGCCCGCCACTTCCTTGGACAGACCGATGGTGAAGGTGTCCAGCGCGCCCTTGGAGGCCGCGTAGTCGACGTATTCGTTGGGCGACCCCAGGCGCGCGGCCACCGACGAGACGTTGACGATGCTGCCGCCCTGCCCGCCGTGCTTGGGCGACATGCGCAGGATCGCGTGCTTGGCGCAGAGGATCGGCGCCAACACATTGGTCTTCATGATTTTGAGGATGCGGAACTCGGACATTTCGTCGACCCGCGACTTGTGGCCGACCGTGCCGGCATTGTTCACCAGCGCAGTGACCCGGCCCAGCTCCGTGTCGACCCGGTGGAACAGGCCGATCACTTCGTCTTCGATGCTGACGTCGGCCCGCACCGCGATGGCCTGGGCCCCCATGGCCCGCACCTGGTCGAGCACTTGGTGGGCGGCCTGCTCGTCGGCCTGATAGTTGATGCAGATCCGGTAGCCCTGCGCGGCGGCCAACAGCGCCGTGGCGGCCCCGATGCCGCGCCCGCCGCCGGTGATCACAATGACTTTATCCATGCTGGCTATCCCCCGATGCACACGTGACAGTCGAGGGCAAGAATAACCGCCATCGGCGGGTTTTGCATGGCTGCACATTGCCCTTGGAGCCTCTGTGGCGAGGGAGCTTGCTCCCGCCGGCTGCGCAGCAGCCCAAAACCTGTGAGCGCTGCGCGCTCAAGCGGGACGGCGACACGGGAACCGGGTCAGCCCGCCGCCAGACGCTCGCTGCGCTGACGCACGCCTTGCAGGAAGTGCTCCGCCGGCATCGGGTGCCCCAGCAGGTAGCCCTGCAGCGAATCGCAGCCCAACTGGGTCAGGAAATCCTGCTGCACACCGGTCTCGACCCCTTCGGCGACGATCCGCAGCCCCAGCGCCTGGCCCAGCGCGACAATCGCCGAGACGATGGCCGCGTCGTCGCTGTCGTGCTCCAGGTCGCGCACGAAGCCGCGGTCGATCTTCAGCTCGTTGGCCGGCAGGCGCTTGAGGTACATCAGGCTCGAATAGCCGGTGCCGAAGTCGTCGATGGACAGGTCGACGCCCATGTCCGACAGTTCCTGCAACACCGTCATGCTCGCGTCGGCATCGCTCATGGCGGTGGTCTCGGTGATCTCCAGGGTCAGGCTGTTGGCCGGCAGATGGTGGGTGGCCAGGGCCTTGGCCACGCTCTGCACCAGGCCCGCGTGACAGAACTGCAACGCCGACAGGTTCACGGCGATCCGCCAGTCGGTGTAGCCCAGCACATACCATTCGCGCATCTGCCGGCAGGCTTCGTTGAGCACCCATTCGCCGATCGGGATGATCAGGCCGGTCTTCTCGGCCAGGTCGATGAACTTGTCCGGCATCAGCATGCCGTCGGTCGGGTGCTGCCAGCGCAGCAGCGCCTCGGCGCCGACCGGACGGCCGTCGGCGGCATCGAACTTGGGCTGGTAGTGCAGGCTGAACTGGTTGTGCTCCAGCGCCGCGCGCAAGTCCTGCAACAGTTGCAATTGCTTGCGGGCGTTGCTGTTCATGGACGCGTCAAAGAAGCTGTAGCCGTTCTTGCCGCCGCCCTTGGCGTGATACATCGCCGCGTCGGCGTTCATCAGCAGTTCCTGGGCGCTCTGGCCGTTGCCGGGGTACAGGGCGATGCCGACGCTGGCGGAGATCTGCAGTTCGTGGTCGGCCACCCGGAACGACTGCGCGATCAGTCCCACCTGACGGGCCGCCAGGCCCAGGGCATCGTCGGGTTCGTTCAGGCGCACCAGCAGGACGAACTCGTCGCCGCCGATCCGCGCCAGGGTGTCCATGCTGCGCAGGTCCTGGCGCAGGCGCGCCGCCACTTCGCGCAGCAACTGGTCGCCCATGTGGTGGCCGAAGGCATCGTTGACCGGTTTGAAGCCGTCCAGGTCAATGAACATCAGGGCGAAGCAGGCGCCCTGCTCCTGCACCTTTTTCATGGCCTGGTTGATCCGGTCGTCCAGCAGCATGCGGTTGGGCAGGCCGGTCAGGGTGTCGTGCAGGGCCAGTTGGGTGAGTTCACGGTTGGCCACGGTCAGCGAATGGGCCAGGTCGGCGGTGCGCGCCTCAAGGCGGGCGTCAAGAATCGAGGTCAGCAAGGCAATGGCCAACACCGCGAGCGTGGTGATCAGCACCAGGTTGTCCAGGCCGTTGCCGTTCAGGCCGTCGAGCGCGGCGCCGCAGAAGCTGCCCTCGGGAAACCGCGCCGCCGCCATGCCGGTGTAATGCATGCCGACGATCGCGATGCCCATGATGATCGCCGCCCCGGCGCGGAACAGCCGCACATAGGGCGAATGCTGACGCAGGCGGAAGGCGATCCACAGCGCCGCCGCCGATGCGCCGACGGCGATCAGCAGGGAGGCGCCGAACAGCGTCGGGTCGTAGTCGATGCCCGGCGTCATGCGCATGGCCGCCATGCCGGTGTAGTGCATGGCGCTGATGCCGGCCCCCATGACCAGGGCACCGACCCCCAACTGCCAGGCCGGAAGCTTCGGCTGGCTGACCAGCCACAGGGCAAAGCCGCTGGACAGCACCGCGATCAGCAGCGACAGCGCGGTGATCGCAATGTCATAGCCCAGGCTGATCGGCAGCTTGAAGGCAAGCATGCCGATGAAATGCATCGACCACACGCCGATACCCATGGCGAACGCGCCGCCTGCGGTCCACAGGTGCACGGCCCGCCCCTTCGCGGTGGCGATGCGCCCGGTGAGGTCGAGGGCGGTGTAGGACGCAAGGATCGCCACACACAGCGAAATGAAAACCAGGGTGAAGGAATAGCTACCGATGAGCATGGGAATTCTCGTGGCCAGCCCGCCGCAGTCAGTCCTTTTCGGCTCGGGGCAAATGCGCCGATTGTACTGATTGCGCAGAAGAACGCACTGACAAAGTAATCAATTGGCCATCAACCCGATGAAACGCTTGTTTGATGAGCGCGAACGCTCTGGAACGACACTTGAGGAGCTGCCGCTGTGGCGAAGGAGCTTGCTCCCGCTGGGCTGCGCAGCAGCCCCCAAAAGTCTGTGAACGCTGCGCGCTCGAACGGAACGCTGCAGCGATCCGACAAGCGCCCTCAGCGGCTGTCGCTCATCTCCAACTGGCCGTCCCAACCGCCCCCAAGCGCCGCAATCAACTGCACACTGGCGATCAGGCGGCTCTGCAGCACATTGAGCACACTGCGCTCGTTGCTCAGCGCCGTGGCCTGCACCACCACCACATCGATGTAGGCGATGAGGCCGGCCTTGTACTGGTTCTCGGTCAGGCGCAGGGAGTCCCGCGCCGCATCGAGGGCTTCCTGGCGCACGCCCGCCTCGTTCTCGTACACCTTGAGCTGCACCAGGTAGTTCTCCACCTCGCGGAAGGCGTCCAGCACCGTCTGCCGGTACTTGGCCACGGTCTGGTCGTACACCGCTTCGGTGCGGTCGACCTCCGCCGAGCGGCGGCCGCCGTCGAACAGCGGCAGGTTGAGCTTGGGCCCCACCGACCAGAAGCGGTTCGGCAGGCTGATCAGGTCCCTCGACGTACTGCTGCTGTAGCCGCCGCTCAGGCTCAAGGTCAGGTCCGGGTAGTAGGCGGCCTTGGCCACGCCGATGTTGGCGTTGGCGGCGATCACCGAGCGTTCGGCCGAGGCGATGTCCGGTCGCCGCTCCAGCAGCTGGGACGGCAGGCTCAACGGAATCTGCGGCAGCTTCGGGATGTCCTGGGTTTCGGCCAGCTTGAACTGCGCCGGCGGCTGGCCGGTCAGCACCGCGATGGCGTTCTCGAACTGCGCCCGTTGCCAGATCAGGTCCACCAGATCGGCCTGAGTGGTCTTCAGCTGCGTCTGGGCCTGGGCCACCGCGTCACGCCCGGACACGCCGGCGTTGTACTGGTTCATGGTCATCTTGAGCGAGCGCTCGTAGGCCGCCACCGTGGACTCCAGCAGGCGCTTCTGCTGGTCGATCACCCGCAGTTGCAGGTAGTTCTGCACCAGTTCCGACTGCTGGCTCAGGCGCATCGCCGCCAGGTCCGCAAAGCTGGCCTGGGCGCTGGCCTCGTCGGCCTCCAGCCCGCGGCGCAGCTTGCCCCAGATGTCGGCCTCCCAACTGACGCCCAACTGCGTGTTGTAGGTGTCGCGGATGCCGCTGGACGAGCTGCTAAGGCTCGAACTGCTGCTGCCGGTGCCTTGGCTTGAGCGGGTCTTGCCGGCGCTGAGGTCGATGCTCGGGTAGAACGCGCCCCGTGCGTCGCGCACCAAGGCCTGGGCCTGACGGTACTGGGCCTCGGACTGGGCGACGGTCTGGTTGGCGCTGTTGAGCTTCTCGATCAGTTCGTTGAGCTGGCGGTCGCCGTACAGCTCCCACCAGGCGCCGCGGGCCAGCGAGTCGCTGGGGCTGGCCTGACGCCAGCCCTCGGCTTCCTTGTACTGGGCGATGTCGGCGGTCTGCGGGCGCTGGTAGTCCGGGCCGACGGCGCAGGCGCTGAGCATCGCCACGCACAGCGACAGGCTCAGCAGACGCGAGCCGCGGACGGTGGCCAGTTGGATAAGCGAACGGTCAGTCATAGCGGAGTTTCCAGAGCGGCATCGGTGCGCACGCCACGCCATTGGTTGAAGCGGTGGCGCAGCTTGTCGAGATAGAGGTAGACCACCGGGGTGGTGTAGAGGGTCAGCACCTGGCTGAAGACCAGCCCGCCGATGATGGTCAGGCCCAGCGGCTGACGCATTTCGGCGCCTTCGGCCCGGCTCAGCAGCAGCGGCAAGGCACCGAGGATCGCCGCCAGCGTGGTCATCAGGATCGGCCGCAGCCGTTGCAGGCAGGCGCTGCGGATCGATTCCAGCGGCGACAGGCCGTCATGGCGTTCCAGCTGCAGCGCCAGGTCGATCATCAGGATCGCGTTCTTCTTCACCACGCCGATCAGCAGGAACAGCCCCAGCAGCGAAATCAGGCTGAACTCGCCGCCCAGCGCATAGATCGACAGCAGCGCGCCGACCCCGGCCGAAGGCAGCGTCGACAGGATGGTCAACGGGTGGATGTAGCTTTCGTACAGCACGCCCAGCACCAGGTACACCGCCAGCAGCGCGCCGAGGATCATGAACGGCTGGCTCTTCTGGGTCGCGGCGAACGCATCGGCGGTGCCGGCCATTTTCGCGATCACGTCTTCCGGCAGGCCGAGCCTGGCGATGGCCCGCTCGATGGCGGCGCTGCCCTGCTCCACCGTCACGCCTTCGGCCATGTCGAAGGAGATGTCCTCGGAGGCGAACTGGCCCTCATGGCTGACCCGGTCGTCCTCCAGGCTGCTTTCGTAGTGGGCGATGGTCGACAGCGGCACCCGCGCGCCGTCGGCGGTAATGACCTGCACCTGATTGAGGGTGACCGGATCCTGGGCGTATTTCGGATTGACCTCCATCACCACCCGGTACTGGTTGAGGCTGTCGTAGATCGTGGAGATCTGCCGCTGGCTGTAGGCGTTGTTGAGCACGGCGGTGACCATGTCCATGTCGATGCCCAGGCGCTTGGCCTGGTCGCGGTCGACGATCAGCGTCACCTGCTGCGCCCCGCGCCCTTCGCGGGCGTCGATGGCGGTCAGCTCCGGCAGCGCCCGGAGCGCCGTGACCACCTTCGGATACCACTCGCGCAGCGCGCCGAGGTCGCCGCTCTGCAGGATGTAGGAATACTGCGAGGTGGTCTGCTCGCGGCCGCCGCCGAACTGCAGGTCCTGGTCGGCCATCAGCATCAGTTGCGCGCCAGGCACCTTGGGCATTTCCTTGCGCAGGCGCTCGATGACCTTCTGCGCCGACAGGTTGCGCTCCTTGACCGGCTTGAGGCGCACCAGCATGAAGGCGTTGTTGGTGCCGTTGTTGCCGCCGATGAACCCGGCGACGCTCTCCACCGCCTCGTCCTTGAGCACCGCCCGGCGGAAGATCTCCATCTTGGGCTGCATCACGCTGAACGACAGGCCGTCGTCACCGCGCACGAAACCGATCAGCTGGCCGGTGTCCTGCTGCGGCATGAACGTCTTGGGCACCACCACGTACAGCGCGACATTGACGCCGACGGTGACGAACAGGCTCAACAGCGTCAGGCGCCGGTGGCGCAGCACCCAGTCGAGGCTGGTGGCGTACTTGCCGACCATCCAGTCGTTGGTGCGCCGGCTCCAGCGCTGCAGGCGGTTCTCCTGCCCCGGCGTGTGCGGCTTGAGCCAGCGGGCGCAGAGCATCGGCGTCAGGGTCAGGGACACCACGAGGGACACCACGATGGCGGCCGCCAGCGTGATGGAGAATTCACGGAACAGGCTCTCGATGATCCCGCCCATGAACAGGATCGACAGGAACACCGCCACCAGGGACACGTTCATCGACAGCAGGGTGAAGCCGACTTCCTTCGCGCCCAGGTACGCCGCCCGCATCGGCTTGACGCCCTCGTCGATGTGCCGGGAGATGTTCTCCAGCACCACGATGGCGTCGTCCACCACCAGCCCGGTGGCGAGGATCAGCGCCATCAGCGACAGGTTGTTCAGCGAGAAGCCGTACAGGTACATCACCGCGAAGGTGCCCACCAGCGACACCGGCACCGCCAGGGTCGGGATCAGCGAGGCGCGGAAGTTGCCCAGGAACAGGAACACCACCAGGATCACCAGCGCCACGGCGATCAGCAGGGTCATCTCGGCCTCGTGCAAGGTGGCCTTGATCACCGGCGACCGGTCCATCGCCAGGTTCAGCTTGACGCTGGCCGGCAGCACCGCCTGCAACGCCGGCAGCTGGGCCTTGATCTCGTTGACCGTCTCGATGATGTTGGCCCCGGCCTGGCGGTTGATCACCAGCAGCACCGCCGCGTCATCGTTGAAGAAGCCGCTGTTGTAGCGGTCCTCGACGCCGTCGCTGACCTTGGCCACGTCCTTGAGGCGCAGGGCCGCGCCGTCGGCGTAATGGATGATCAGCGACTCGTAGTCCTTGGCCTTCTCCAACTGATCGTTGGCCTGGATCTGCCACAGGCGCTGGCTGTCCTCGACCGAGCCCTTGGGACGGCGCACGTTGGCCCCGTCGATGGTCTTGCGCACATCGTCCAGGGACACGCCGTACTGGTTCAGGGCCTGGGGTTCGAGCTCGATGCGCACCGCCGGCAGCGAGCTGCCGCCGATCTGCACCTCGCCCACGCCCTGCACCTGGGACAGGCTCTGGGACAGGATGGTCGAGGCCAGGTCGTAGAGCTGGCCTTTCTCCAGCACGTCGGAGGTCAGCGACAGCACCATGATCGGCGCCTGGGAAGGATTGACCTTCTTGTAGGTCGGCATGCTGCGCATGCCGCTCGGCAACAGGTTGCGCGAAGCGTTGATCGCCGCCTGCACTTCCCGCGCCGCGCCGTTGATGTCGCGGTCGAGGTCGAATTGCAGGATGACCCGGGTCGAGCCCTGGCTGGAGCGGCTGCTCATGGTGTTGACGCCGGCGATGGCGCCGAACGAGCGCTCCAGCGGCGTGGCCACCGTCGAGGCCATGACCTCGGGGCTCGCGCCGGGCAGGCTGGCCTGCACCACGATCACCGGGAAGTCCATCTGCGGCAGCGGCGACACCGGCAGCAGGCCGAAGCTCACGCCGCCCAGCAGCATGATCGCCAGGCTCAGGAGCATGGTCGCCACGGGGCGTTTGATGAATGGGCCGGACAGGTTCATCGGCCTGCGCTCCCGGCGCCGGTGCCGAGCGTCACGGCGCCTTCGCGGGCGAGCCCGCTCGGTTTGCGGCTGGACAGGCTCACACCGCCACCTCTTCTTCGCGCGCGGACTTGCCGAAGCGGCGCCCCAACCGGTCGAAGTACAGGTAGATCACCGGCGTGGTGAACAGCGTCAGCACCTGGCTGGCCAGCAGGCCGCCGACCATCACCAGCCCCAGCGGCTGGCGCAGCTCCGCGCCGGAGCCGGTGGCCAGCATCAGCGGCACCGCACCGAACAGCGCGGCCAGGGTGGTCATCAGGATCGGCCGGAAGCGCAGCAGCGCCGCCTGGTAGATCGCCTGCTCGGGCGCCATGCCCTGATGGCGTTCGGCGTCGAGGGCGAAGTCGATCATCATGATCGCGTTCTTCTTGACGATGCCGATCAGCAGGATGATGCCGATGATCGCGATCATGCCCAGGTCGTTGCCGCTGATCAGCAGCGCCAGCAAGGCGCCGACCGCCGCCGACGGCAGGGTCGAGAGGATCGTGACCGGGTGGATGTAGCTCTCGTACAGCACGCCCAGCACGATGTACATGGTCACCACGGCCGCCAGGATCAGCAGCAAGGTGCTCGACAACGAGGCCTGGAACGCCTCGGCCGCGCCCTGGAAGCGGGTCTGCACGCCCAGCGGCATGCCGATGTCCTTCTGCACCTGCTCGATGACCTCCACGGCCTGCCCCAGCGCCACGCCCGGCGCCAGGTTGAACGACATCATCACCGCCGGGAACTGGCCGATGTGGGTGATCGCCAGTTGCGCCTGGCGCTCCTCGACACGGGCCAGGCTCGACAGGCGCACCTGGGCGCCGTCGGTGGTCTTGACGTGGATCTGGTCCAGCGCCTGCGGGCCGATCTTCTCTCCGGCCTGGGCCTGGAGCACCACCCGGTACTGGCTGGCCTGGGTGTAGATGGTGGAGATCTGCCGCTGGCCGAAGGCGTCGTACAGCGCGTCGGTGATGTTCGACACCGACACGCCCAGGCGCGAGGCCGCGTCGCGGTCGATCACCAGGTACACCTGCAGGCCCTTGTCCTGCAGGTCGCTGGCGACGTCGGTCAGTTCCGGGCGTTGGGCCAGGGCGTCGACCAGGCGCTTGCTCCACAGGCTCAGCAGGTCGGCGTCCGGCGACGACATGCTGAACTGGTACTGGGTGCGGCTGACGCGGTCTTCGATGGTCAGGTCCTGCACCGGCTGCATGAACAGGCGGATGCCCACCAGTTTGTCCACCTGCGGCTGCAGCCGGGCGATCACGTCGGCGGCGCTCAGGTCGCGCTCGCGGTGCGGCTTGAGGTTGATCAGCAGACGGCCGCTGTTGAGCGTGGCGTTGTCGCCGTCGACCCCGATGTAGGACGACAGGCTTTCCACCGCCGGATCCTCGAGGATCACCTTGGCCAGCGCCTGCTGGCGCTCGCCCATGGCGGCGAAGGAAATCGACTGCGGCGCCTCGGAAATGCCCTGGATCACCCCGGTGTCCTGCACCGGGAAGAATCCCTTGGGCACCGCCAGGTACAGGAACACGGTCAGCCCCAGCGTGCCGATGGCCACCAGCAGCGTCAGCGGCTGGTGCCGGAGCACCCACTGCAGCATCCGGCCGTACACCGCGATCATCCAGTCGATGAACTCGCCGCTGGCCCGGTAGAAGCGGCCCTGCTCGTGGGCCTCCGGTTCGCGCTTGAGCAGGCGGGCGCACATCATCGGCGTCAGGGTCAGCGACACCACGAGGGAAATCAGGATGGCCACGGCCAGGGTGATGGCGAACTCGCGGAACAGCCGCCCCACCACATCGGCCATGAACAGCAGCGGAATCAGCACGGCGATCAGCGACAGGGTCAGGGAAACCAGGGTGAAGCCAATCTGCTTGGCGCCCTTGAGCGCCGCCTGCATCGGGCTGTCGCCCTCCTCGATGAACCGCGCGATGTTCTCCAGCATCACGATCGCGTCGTCCACCACGAAACCGGTGGCGATGGTCAGGGCCATCAGGGTCAGGTTGTTCACCGAGAACCCGGCCAGGTACATCACGCCGAAGGTGCCGATCAGCGACAGCGGCACGGCCACCGACGGGATCACCGTGGCGCTGGCCCGGCGCAGGAACAGGAACGTCACCATCACCACCAGGGCGATGGCGATCAGCAGTTCGTGCTGCACGTCGGTGACCGAGGCGCGGATGGTCTGGGTGCGGTCGGTGAGCACGGTGACTTCAAGGCCCGCCGGCAGGTTGTCGGTGATGCTCGGCAGCAGCGCCTTGATCCGGTCGACCACCTCGATCACGTTGGCGCCCGGCTGGCGCTGGATGTTCAGCAGCACGGCCTGGTTCTGGTTGGCCCAGGCGGCCAGGCGTTCGTTCTCGGCGCCGTCGACGATCTGCGCGACGTCCTTGAGCCGCAGCGGCGCGCCGTTCTTGTAGGCCAGGATCAGGTTGGCGTAGTCCTCGGGGGACTTGAGCTGGTCGTTGGCGTCGAGCATCGACACCCGGGTCGGGCCGTCGAAGTTGCCCTTGGGCTGGTTGACGTTGGAGGCGCCGATCAGGGTGCGCACGTCCGACAGGTTCAGGCTGTTGGCCGCCAGCGCCTCGGGGTTGACCTTGATCCGCACCGCCTGGCGCTGGCCGCCGGCGATGCTGACCATGCCGACGCCGCTGATCTGGGCGATCTTCTGCGCCATGCGCGTATCGACCAGGTCGTTGAGCTTGGGCAGCAGCATGGTCTTGGAAGTGATGGCCAGGGTCAGCACCGGGGTGTCCGCCGGGTTGACCTTGTTGTACACCGGCGGCGCCGGCAGGTCGCTGGGCAACAGGTTGGTGGCGGCGTTGATCGCGGCCTGCACCTGCTGTTCGGCGACGTCCATGTTGATGTCGAGGCTGAAGCGCAGGGTCAGCACCGAGGCGCCGCCGGAACTGGTGGAGGCCATCTGCGTCAGGCCCGGCATCTGCCCGAACTGGCGCTCCAGCGGCGCGGTCACCGCGCTGGTCATCACGTCGGGGCTTGCGCCGGGGTACAGGGTCATGACCCGGATGGTCGGGTAATCGACCTGGGGCAAGGCCGACACCGGCAGCAGGCGGTAGGCGATCAGGCCGGCCAGGACGATGGCCAGCATGCTGAGGGTGGTGGCGACCGGGCGGAGGATGAACAGCCGTGAGATGTTCATGCGCCTTTCTTGGCCTTGTCGCCGGCGGCCGCTTCAGGGGCGCTGGACGCGGACTTGCCCTGCAGGTGGCCGGTCGGGGTGGCCGGCACGTCCTGGCTGTCGTTGACCACTTCCACCTCGCTGCCTTCCTTCAGGCGGTCGGTGCCTTCCAGCACGACGCGGTCGCCGGGCGCCAGGCCTTCGGTGACCACGGTGTTGTCGCCGTCGCTGGCGCCGATCTTCAACTGACGCAGGGTGACCTTCTTGTCGCCGTCCATCGCATAGACGAAGGTGCCGTTGGTGCCGAACTGAATCGCCGCCGACGGAGCCAGCAGCACGCCCTTGAGGGTGTCGGCCAGCAGGTGGACGTTGACGAACTGGTTGGGGAACAGCGACTGGTCGCGGTTGTCGTAGCGCGCCTTGAACTTCAGGGTGCCGGTGGCCACGTCGATCTGGTTGTCCAGGCTCTGCAGCACGCCGGTGGCCTGCAGGCGGGTGTCGCCGCGGTCCCAGGCCTCGGCCGGCAGCTTGGCGCCGCTGCGGTAGCGGGCGAGCACGGTGTCGAGGCTGTTTTCCGGCAAGGTGAAGGCGACGCTGATCGGTTGGGTCTGGGTGATCACCGCCAGGGCCGTGGTGTCGTTGGCCGCCACCAGGTTGCCGACGTCGAGCTGACGCAGGCCGACGCGGCCGGCGATCGGCGCGCGGATCTTGGTGAATTCGAGATTGAGCTTGGCGTCGTTGACCGCCGCCTGGTTGGTCTTCACGGTGCCCAGGTACTGGCCGACCAGCGCTTCGGCGGTGTCCAGGGTCTGCTTGGCGATGCTGTCTTCCTTGTACAGGCCGCGGTAGCGCTCGACATCGACCTGGGCGTTCTTCAGTTGCGCCTGGTTCTGCAGCAAGGTGCCTTCGGCCTGGAGCAAGGCGTTCTGGTACGGGCGCGGGTCGATTTCCGCCAGCAGGTCACCGGCCTTGACCATCTGCCCCTCTTCGAACCAGATCTTCACCACCTCGCCGCCGACCCGGCTGCGCACGTTGATGGTGTTGAGCGCGGTCACCGTGCCGAGCGCCTTGTAGTACAGCGGGAAGTCGCCCTTGACCACCGGCGCGACACGCACCGGCACCGGCCCCGAACCACCGCCGAACCCCGGACGCATCATCCCCGAACGGCCGGTGTGACCGGCCTGGGCCTTCTCGCCGCCCTCCTTGTGGGTGGTGCCGGCGGGCCAGAATTTCCAGCTCAGGCCGGCGACGGCCACCAACACAAGCAGGCTGAGCAGCCAGCGACGGGAATGACGGGGGGACGATTGCATGGAGTGATTGACCATTGGGCGCGTGGGCTTCTATTACGGGAGGCTGAACGATAAGCACTGGCGGGGATTAAGCAAAGCGGCTTTACCGGCAATTTACCTTCAACTTACGTTTCAAGGTGTGAGCCAAGAGACTGATACACAAATGAAAACGGCCTGGACAGGGCCAGGCCGTTAACAATTGTAAAAGCGCTTACTTCAGGGCGTTCAGAGCGGCGTCGTAGTTCGGCTCTTCGGCGATTTCCTTGACCAGTTCGCTGTGCAGGACGGTGTCGTTCTCGTCCAGCACCACCACGGCGCGGGCGGTCAGGCCCTTGAGCGGGCCTTCGGCGATGGCCACGCCGTAGTTCTGGATGAACTCGGCGCCGCGCAGGGTCGACAGGTTCTGCACGTTTTCCAGGCCTTCGGCGCCGCAGAAGCGGGCCTGGGCGAACGGCAGGTCGGCCGAGATGCACAGCACCACGGTGTTGGCCACTTCGTTGGCCTTCTTGTTGAAGGTGCGCACGGAAGTGGCGCAAGTCGGGGTGTCGACGCTCGGGAAGATGTTCAGCACCTTGCGCTTGCCGGCGTAGCTGGCCAGGGTGACGTCAGCCAGATCTTTGCTTACCAGGGTAAAGGCCGGGGCCTTGGAACCGGCTTGCGGCAGCTCGCCGTTGACTTGAACCGGGTTGCCTTTGAGGGTGACTTGAGCCATGGGCGAAATCCTTCTGAACGTTTTTGAATAATTTGTTGGACAGCATGCAAGAGGCCGAAGTTAACCACGAAATGGTCCGGCGACCTATGCCCCGACTGAAATTGTCATGCTCCGGCGCACAAAACTGGATACAACTGCCCATTCATCTGTAGGAGCGAGCCTGCTCGCGGTGACCGACCGCCACCGTCGCAGTGACCGATCCGGCGCCATCGCGAGCAGGCCCGCTCCCCCAGGGCTAGCCCAGCAACCGCAGCATGTTGCGGTGCCGCGCCTCGAAGATCCGCCGCATGTAGCCGTTGACCAGCAACCGCTCGCTGAACGCGCCGCCGATCGCCTTGTAGGTCACCCGGTCGGTGTACAGCGTACCGCCCTCGTCCTGCGCCACCCGGTGCTCGTGCCGGAAGGCGCGCAGCGGTCCCTTGAGCATTTCATCGACGAAGTGGCTGTCGCCGGTCTCGCGGATGGTCACCGTCCAGTCCGACGGGATCAGGTTGAACATCCAGTGGCGAAAGCGGAACTGGCGTCCGGCCTCGATCCGCAGGTCGTCCAGGTCGATGTCGTCCAGCGGCGTGATGCGTTCGGGAAAGATCTTCGGGAAGTTGGCGCCCTCCAGGCAGAAGTCCAGCACCTGCGACGGGGTGCGGCCGGGGATCAGGGTCGTGAGTTCCAGGACGGGCATGGCGAGGGGTTCCTTGAGGGGGCGGCATTTGTCAAAACGCAGGCCAGCATCTTTTATTTAGCGACCCTGTCGATTCAGGCCCACGGCGTTCGACTAGGTGGCAAATGTCCCACACCCACCGGAGATTCACACCATGCGATTCATGATCATCGTCAAGGCCAGTCAGGATTCGGAAGCCGGCGTCATGCCCAGCGAAGAACTGCTGACCGCCATGGGCAACTACAACGAGGCACTGGCCAAGGCCGGCATCCTGGTCTCGGCCGACGGCCTGCACCCCAGCAGCAAGGGCGCCCGCGTGCGTTTCTCGGGCGAGAAGCGCAGCGTGATCGACGGCCCCTTCGCCGAAACCAAGGAACTGATCGCCGGCTACTGGATCTGGGAGGTGAAATCCCGGGACGAAGCCATCGAATGGGTCAAGCGCTGCCCCAACCCGATGCCGGGCACCGACGCCGAAATCGAGATCCGCCAAGTGTTCAGCGCAGAGGACTTCGGCGCCGAGTTCACCCCCGAATTGCGCGAGCAGGAAGAGCGCATCCGCGACCAGGCGAAAAAGCACTGACACCTTCAGGGCGGGGGCGCCGTCCCCTGCCCTAGCCCCTCGCGCCCCTCCCAAAGAATTAATCCCTGAGACTGGATAACCGCCCATTTGCTGCTAGCGTCAACTGACACTGTCCACCGGCGTGAATGGAAAAGGTTCACATCGCTGCACCCAGGAATTCCGTGCCTTCCAGTACGCCACCAGGGAGTCGGGAACCATGTCGAAGAAAGTGGAGATGTCCGCCTTGCCGTCGACGCCTTCGTCAGCGTCCGCACCGTGCGGCCGGCCCGCGCTGGCCCTCAAATTCGCCGGCTACGGCCTGATGCTCGCGTTCGTCAGTTGCGGCGTCGGCGCCCGTGACCTCACTGCCGGCCAGCAGGCCGCCCCACCCCTCGCCACGGCGCAAAGCACCGCGCCATCCCCAACCCGTCCACACCCCTGAGCGGAGCCGTCCATGGCCAGACCCTGCGTCGTGCATCCGCTTGTGGCGCTGTGCATGTTCAGCCCGGCGATGGTGTTGGCGGCAGAGGGCGGCGTCGGCCGTCCCATCACCGGCCAGCAAGTGTTCTCCAATGCCGGGGTGGTGCCGCCCGCGCCCGGCTGGGTCATGTCGCTGACCAGCATCTGGTACGACGGCGACATCAAGGGCAGCCGCGGTGCGCCGATCTCCGGCGCGGTCAGCGCCGGGATCGACATGAAAGTCTCCTATACCCTGGCCAACTTCACCCATGTCTGGGACACCGGCAAGGGCCGCTGGAACTATGCCTCGGCCATCGGCGTGCCGGTGCAGTACACCGACGTCGGCGCCAGCGTCACCGGCCCGCGCGGCCGCACCCTCGGCACGGGCGATACCGCCACTCAGTTCGCCGATGCGCTGGTGACGCCGATCGCCGCCGGCTACCACTTCGACGAGGTCAACCATATTGCCTTCTCACTGCCGGTCTACGTGCCCACCGGGGCCTACGACAAAGACCGGCTCGCCAACGCCGGGCAGAACACCTACACCTTCATGCCCACCGTGGCCTTCACCCACCTTGACGGCAAGGGCGGCGAGTTCACCGTCTCCAGCGGCCTGGAGTTCTACACCCGCAACGACGCCACCGATTACCGCAACGGCAACCTCTTCACCCTCGACGCCATGTGGACGCACGGTTTCGGCAACGGCTGGAGCGCCGGGCTGGCGGCCGGTTACGTGCAACAGACCAGCGACGACAAGGGCGACACGGCCGACTCGCTAAACGGCTTTCGCGGGCGCTCCGTGGGCGCCGGCCCGGTGGTCGGCTGGAGCGGCAAGTTCGCCGACGCCCAGGCCAGCGTCAATGCCCGCTGGGTGCCGGAATTCGACACCAAAAACCGTCCGGAGGGCAACGGCGTCGCGGTCAATCTGACCCTGGCGTTCTTCTAGTCCCGCCGGGCGGCGCAGGCTTTTGTTCGATGCCTTGAGATAAGGAAACGCTTCATGACTGCACTGAATGACCTCAACGCGCTGCAGGCGAGCATGGCCGAAGCGGTGCTCGGCCAGGACCGGGTGATCCGGCAGATCCTGCTCGGCCTGCTGGCCAACGGTCACCTGCTGCTGGAAAGCCTGCCGGGCCTGGCCAAGACCCGCACGGTCAAGGCACTGTCCCGGCACCTGGACGCGAAGATGAGCCGCATTCAGTTCACCCCGGACCTTTTGCCCTCGGACATCACCGGCGCCGAAGTCCTGCACCAGGTCGAGGGCCGCAACGAGATCCGCTTCCAGCCGGGCCCGCTGTTCGGCAACCTGATCCTCGCCGACGAAATCAACCGGGCTCCGGCCAAAGTGCAGGCCGCCCTGCTCGAAGCCATGGAGGAGCGGCAGATCACCGTGGCCGGCAACAGCCATGCATTGCCGGAACTGTTCATCGTGGTGGCCACCCAGAACCCCATCGAGCAGGAAGGCACCTACCCGCTGCCGGAAGCGCAGATGGACCGGTTCCTGATGAAGGTGCTGCTCGACTACCCCAGCGCCGAGAACGAAAGCCAGGTGCTGCGCCTGCTGCGCGCCGAAGAGTTCGCCCAAGGCGCGAACGCCTCGCCGGCCAAGGGCTTCAGCCTGGCCCAGGAGGTGATTTTCGCCGCCCGCCGGGAAGTCAGTGCGGTGCATGTCTCACCGGCCATCGACCGCTACCTGATCGATCTGATCAACGCCACCCGCCACCCCGCCGACTACGACGAAGACCTCGGCCGCTGGATCGCCATCGGCGCCAGCCCCCGGGGCGGCATCGGCCTGGACCGCTGCGCCCGGGCCGATGCATGGCTGCAGGGCCAGGACTTCGTGTCGCCGGACAATGTGCGCGCCGTGCTGCACCCGGTGCTGCGCCACCGCCTGCAACTGAGTTACGACGCGGTGGCCGACGGCGTCAGTGCCGATCAGGTGCTCGACCGCATCCTCGACAGCGTGGCGATCCCCGCCTGAGGTGACCTATGAACAGCAGCGACGGGCAGGTCTATGTGTCGCTGGCGCAACTGATGGCGCTGGAGTTCAGGGCCCGTGACCTGAGCTTCCTGACGCGCCAGCCCCGCGGCAGCATCCTGGCCGGCAACCACGCCTCGCGCCTGCGCGGACGCGGCCTGAACTTCGATGAGCTGCGCCGTTACCAGCCCGGCGACGACCTTCGCCACCTGGATTGGCGCGCCTCCTTGCGCAGCGGCAAGCCGGTGGTGCGCACCTTCACCGAAGAGCGTGACCGCCCGGCGCTGATCGTGGTCGACCAGCGCATGTCGATGTTCTTCGGCTCCCGCCGCAGCTTCAAGTCCGCCCTCGCCGCCGAACTCGGCGCGTTGGCGGCCTGGATGGTGTTTCACGCAGGCGACCGGGTCGGCGGACTGGTGTTCAACGACAGCCGCATCGACACGGTGGCGCCGTTGCGCAGCCGCAAACGCGTGCAGGCGCTGTGCAGCCGCATGGTCGAGCAGAACAACGCCCTCGCTGCCGGCAACCCGGACGCCGAGGACGAAGACCAGTTGGACAAGGCCTTGCAGCGCTGCCTGGCGCTGGCCGGCCACGACCACCTGATCTGCATCGTCAGCGACTTCGCCGGGGCCGGTGACCGCACCCTGCAACGGCTGCGGCAACTGGCGGCGCACAATGACGTGATCGCCTTGCAGGTCTACGACCCGTTGGCGCTGAAGTTGCCGAACAACGGTCGGCTGCTGGTGACCCAGGGCCGCCTGCAAGTGGAACTGGCCATCGGACAACGTCACGTCCGTCAGCCGCTGGAGAGTTTCTTCAGCGGCCGGCTCAGGGACGTGGCCGACCTGCTGCGGCGCAGCCAGGTGCCGCTGATGATGTTCAGCACCGCCGAGGAGGCGCCTGCGCAACTGCGCGGCGAACTCGGCAAGACCTACGGACCGCGGCCATGAATCCGAAGGTGCCGGACATCGGCCAGCTCAAGGAGCTGAGCCTGCCCGCGCCGGTCAGCTATGCGCCGCAGACCTGGGGCTGGTGGGTGTTGCTGGCGGCGCTGCTGGCGGCTGCCGCCCTGATCGGTTGGCGGCGTTACCGGCAATGGCGCCGGGATCGCTACCGGCGTGAAGCGCTGCTGCGCCTGGCGCAACTGCGCAGCCGCAGCGATGACCTCAGCGCCTTGCGCGAACTGCCGGAACTGCTCAAGCGCGTCGCCCTCTCCATGCCCGCGCCCGCCCGCAAAACCGACCCGCTCCCACAGGGGCCCGCAGCGCTGGGCGACAAGGAATGGCAGCGTTTCCTGGAGCGGCACTGCGCCGATCCGCTGCCCTGCGACTTCAGCCACCGCCTGGGCCAGCTCGCCTACGCCCCGGACGCCGTGCTGCAAACCCTCCCCGAGGCGCAGCGGCAAACGCTGTTCGATCTCTGCCAAGCCTGGGTGGAGCGCCATCATGTGGCAGCTTGACTACCCCTGGCTGCTGCTGGCGCTGCCGCTGCCGTGGTTCGCCTACCGCTGGCTCCCGGCCTACCGGGAAGCCCGCAGCGCGGTGCGCGTGCCTTTCTTCGGCGCCCTGAGCCGCGCCGTCGGCCAGACGCCCGACACCGCCGGCAGCCGCCGCAATCGCGCGCAACTGGCACTCAATGCCGTGGTGTGGGGATTGCTCCTGCTCGCCGCCGCCCGCCCGGTGTACGTGGAAAAACCCATCGAACGCCAGCAGCCGGTGCGCGACCTGATGCTGGCCATCGACCTCTCGCAGTCGATGGAGACCGAAGACTTCACCGACCCCGACGGCAAGAAAACCAATCGCCTGGCGGCGGTCAAGGCGGTGGTGCGCGGCTTCATCGACAAGCGCAAGGACGACCGCCTGGGCCTGATCGTGTTCGGCAGCGGCGCCTACCCGCAGGCCCCGCTGACCCTCGACCACGCCAGCCTGTCCCTGCTGCTGGACGACACCGGCATCGGCATGGCCGGCCCCAACACCGCCATCGGCGACGCCATCGGCCTGAGCCTGAAACTGCTGGAGCAGGCCCATGAACAGGAAAAGGTGCTGATCCTGCTCACCGACGGCAACGACACCAGCAGCGCGATCACACCGGACCATGCCGCTGAGATGGCGGCGGACAAAGGTGTGGTGATCCACACCATCGGCATCGGCGACCCCGACGCGTCCGGCGAGGCCAAGGTCAACCTGCAAAGCCTGGAACAGATCGCCAGGACCACCGGCGGCCGGTTCTTCCGCGCCGAGGACCGCACCGCGCTGGATCAGGTCTACAGCACCCTGGACCGGCTGACCCCGCATCAAGTCAAAACCCTCAGCCACCAACCGAAACGGGCGCTGTTCCACTGGCCGCTGGGCGCGGCGCTCGGCCTGTTGGCCCTGTATCACCTCGGCGCATCGCTGCGCCCGCGGTTGGCGCTGATGCGCCAGCGGCAGGAGGCGTGAGATGGAGTTCAGTCCGGGCGACTTCCATTTCCTGCGGCCGTGGTGGCTGGCGTTGACGGTGGCCGGCGCGTGCCTGCCCCTGCTCTGGCGACGCTGCCGGGATCTGCAGCGGCAACTGCGCGGCGACATCGCCGAGCACCTGCTTGCGCACCTGTTGGTGACCCCGGCCGACCCTCAGCGGTGGCGGCCGGTGCACCTGCTGTGTGCTCTATCGGTCCTCGGTGGCGTGGCGGCGGCAGGGCCGACCTGGGAACAGGACCGTCCGGACTTTCTCGAAAACCGCGCCCCGTTGATCGTGGCGGTGGACCTGTCCCCGTCGATGGACGCCGGCGACGTGCCGCCCACGCGGCTCGAAGCCGCCAAGCACAAGCTGCATGACCTGATCCAGCGCCGCGCCGGGGCCCGCACCGCCCTGATCGCCTATGCCGGCAGCGCCCATCTGGTGCTGCCGCCGACCGATGACCCGGCATTGCTCGACACCTTCATCCAGGCCCTCGGCACCGGGCTGATCGACAAACCGGGCAAGGACGTCGCGGCCGTGATCGACCAAGCCAAACGCCTGCTCAGCGCGGAGAAATCCCCCGGCAGCCTGCTGCTCGTCACCGACGGCGCCGACACCGCCCGGCTCGACGGCCTCGGCAAGGCGTTGCGGGACGGTGCCCTGCAAGTGCTCGTGCTGGCGGTCGGCAACGCCGACGGCGGGGTCGTGCGCAACGCCGACGGCCACCCCCGAACCGATGCCGACGGCCGCCCGGTGCTGGGCCGGTTCGATCAAGACGCGCTCAAGCGATTGGCCTCCGCCGTGGACGGTCCCTTGGGCAGCCTGACGCCGGACGATGACGACCTGGACTGGATCGAACTGCACGCCCGCCAGCACTTTCGCAGCGCCAGCGCCGAACAGCGCGAACTGCACTGGAAGGACGCCGGTTACTGGCTGTGCTGGCCCTTGCTGCTGCTCGCGCTGGTCAACGTGCGCAAGGGCTGGAGCGTGAACTGGATGCCCGTGGCGGTGCTGGCGGCCGCTGCCGGCTGGCCTTCGGCCCCGGCGCAGGCCAACGGCTTGACCGATGCGTTCTTCACCCGTGACCAGCAGGGGCGCTGGGCCTTCGAGCACGGGCACTCTGCCCAGGCCGCCGCGCTGTTCACCGACCCTTACTGGAAAGGCATCGCGGCCTACGACGCCGCCGACTACGACCTGGCGCTGACGACCTTCGCGCGCCTGGACACGCCCCAAGCGTATTTCTACCTGGGTAACATCCATGTGCGCCGCTTCAAGTTCGACCAGGCCATCGCCGCCTACACCCAAGCCTTGAAACGGCAACCGCAGTTCCCCGAGGCCAGCGCCAACCTGGCCCTGGCCATCGCCTTGCAGAAGGACACCGAAAGCGCCGAGCAGAACGCGCCGCAAACCCCACCCGACGAGGTGAAATTCGACAAGACACCGGGCAAGGGCCAGAGCAACCCCGTCACCACCCAACAGGCCGCGTCCGATGCGCTGTGGCTGCAGAACCTCACCACCTCGCCGGCGAAGTTCCTCAGGCAGAAGTTCAGCCTGCAGGACCAGGCGGAGGCCCGGCCATGAACCGCGTCGCGGCTTTCGCGGGCAAGCACGCTCCCACAGGGGCCGCCGCTCACCCTGTGGGAGCCAGCCTGCTGGCGATGGCGCCCGTGAAGACAGCACCGGCGTCCGCCGTTCGCAATGCGCCCTCCTGTGGGAGCGGGCTTGCCCGCGATGAGGCCCGCCCATTCGCCGCCAGGCTCTGCACCCTGCTCGCGCTCGCCCTGTTCTGCCTCAATGCGTTCGCCGTCCCGCAGCTCAAGGTCCAGGCCCGCGTGCAGCCCGCCGAAGGCGCCATGGTCGGCGGGCTGGTGGAGCTGCAGCTGGACGTGCTCACCGATACCTGGTTCACCGGCGCCCCCGTCCTGCCCGACCTCAAGCTCGACGGCGCCCGGGTGCTGCCGCCGGACGGCCAGGCCGAGCACCTGAACCAGACCGTGGACGGCCAAGCCTTCAGCGGGATGCGATTCACGTATCGGATCACCCCGACCGCCGCACGCGGCTTCGATATCCCCGCACTGACCGTACGTGTCACCCCCGGCCAGGCCACGGCCGAAATGAGCGGCCACAGCCAGCCCCTGCATTTCGCGGCGACGCCGCCACCGGGGTTCCCGCCCGGCGAAACGCCGCTGGTGGCCTCGGCGCTGCGCCTGAGCCAGAGCGTCGCCAAACCGGACGCCCCGCTCAAGGTCGGCGACAGCCTCACCCGGCAACTGACCCTGCAGGCCGACGACGCCCTGGCCATGACCCTGCCGCCGCCCGAATTGGGCGACGTCGCCGGACTGAGCCGGTATCCGCAGACCCCGCAGGTGAGCAACCTGGACGACGGTCGCGGCCGTCTGCTCGGCGGCCAGCGGATCGACAGCGTCAGCTACCGCATCGATCGGGCCGGGGCCTACACCCTGCCCGCCGTCGAGGTGAAGTGGTGGGACACCCGCGCCCGGCAGATCCGCACGGCACAGGTGCCGGCGGTGACCTTCGAAGCCACCGCCGACAGCGCCTATCGACCGGTGTTCTCGATCACCGAGGACCTGCAGCGGCTGGAGGAAAACCGCATGCATGTCCCCACGCGCTGGCTTGGCTGGCTGGCGGCGGTCGGCGCCCTGATCGGCCTGGCGCTGCTCGGCCGCCCTGCGCTGATCCGCGCACAGCGTGCCTGGCAGGCCCGCAAGCAGGCCCGACAGGCCGCCTGGCGGCAATCGCCCGACTGCGCCTGGCGGCAAGTCCAGCCGCAGCTCGAAGGCCGGCCGGCGCAACTGAGTGCTCTGTACCTGTGGCTGCGCCGCAGCCGTGGCGGACTGAAACTGGCCAGCGCCAGCCCCGGCCTGCAAGCGGTGCTGCGCGGCTGCTACGGCCGCGAACCTGCCGTAGATCCGGCCCTGGACCGACTGCGCCGATCCTTGACTACCCTGCATAGTCAGACCGGCAACCTGCGGTCCGAACCGGTGCCGGCCCTACGCCCGCTCAATCCCGTTCACGAGAAGGATTTCCCATGAATGCTCCGTTGCCGCACCGCCAGCGATTCGGTCTGGGCCTGTTGTTCGGTCTGATGCTCCCCCTGTTGGCGCACGCCAGCGAACCCTTGCCTTCGTGGAACGACGGACCGGCGAAGCGAAGCGTCATCGAGTTCGTGCAAGCGGTGACGGACAGGTCCGGCAAGGACTTCGTCAAACCCGCCGAACGCATCGCCGTGTTCGACAACGACGGCACGTTGTGGAGCGAGCAGCCGGTGTATTTCGAACTGCTGTTCGCCTTCGACGAGGTCAAACGCACTGCGGCGCAGCACCCGGAATGGAAGACCACCCAACCGTTCAAGGCCGTATTGGAGAACGACCACAAGGCTCTGGCCGCGTCGGGCATGGACGGCCTGCTGAAGATCTTCGCCGCCACCCACACCGGCATGACCACCGCGGCCTTCGACGACAACGCCAGGACCTGGCTGAGCCAGGCCCGCCACCCGAAGACCGGCAAGCCCTACACCGAAATGATCTTCCAGCCGATGCTGGAGATGCTCGACTACCTGCGCAGCCAGGACTTCAAGACCTACATCGTGTCCGGCGGCGAAACCGGCTTCATGCGCGCGTTCGCCGAGCAGGTGTACGGCGTCCCGCCGGAGCAGGTCATCGGCACCACGTTCGTGACCGCCTTCGAATACAAGGACGGCCAGGCCTCGATCCTGCGCACGCCGAAACTGGCGCACAACGACGACGGGCCGGGCAAGCCGGTGAGCATCGAGGCCGTCATCGGCCGCCGGCCGATCCTGGCGTTCGGCAACTCCGACGGCGACCTGCAGATGCTGCAGTGGACCGCCGCCGCCCCCGGCAAGCGCCTCATGGGCCTGGTGCACCACACCGACGCCAAACGCGAATGGGCCTATGACCGCCAGTCCGACATCGGCCGGCTGGACAAGGCCCTCGACGAAGCGAAATCCCGTGGCTGGACCGTGGTGGACATGGCGGCCGACTGGCGCCGGATCTACCCGTTCGATCCGCCCGTTCCCGAGCAAACGCAGTAAGTCACGCAAGACCGCAACAAACGCTTGTCGCACCACCCCACCCCCGCGCAAAAGGAGCAAGTCACATGACTCGCATACGCAAGTGGATACCGAGGCTCGCCGTGGTGGCGACATCGGTGATGGCGCTGTCGGCAACCGCCGCAGCGGCGGACAAACCCAACATCCTGGTGATCTTCGGCGACGACATCGGCCAGACCAACATCAGTGCCTATTCGATGGGCGTGGTCGGCTACAAGACGCCGAACATCGACCGCATCGCCAAGGAAGGCATGATGTTCACCGACTACTATGCGGAGAACAGCTGCACCGCCGGCCGCTCGACCTTCATCACCGGCCAGTCGGCCCTGCGCACCGGCCTGTCCAAGGTCGGCATGCCGGGCGTACCGGTCGGCCTGCAGGCCAGGGACGTGACCATCGCCCAGGCCCTCAAGGCCCACGGCTACGCCACCGGCCAGTTCGGCAAGAACCACTTGGGCGACAAGGACGAGTACCTGCCCACCAACCACGGCTTCGACGAGTTCTTCGGCAACCTCTACCACCTCAACGCCGAGGAGGAGCCGGAGCGCCCCTACTGGCCGAAGAACGATGCCGACTTCGTCAAGGCCGCCTCCCCCCGCGGCGTGATCCACAGCTTCGCCGACGGCAAGATCGAGGACACCGGCGCGCTGAACAAGAAACGCATGGAAACCATCGACGACGAAACCACCGCCGCCGCCCAGGCGTTCATCGAGAAGCAGGCCAAGGCGGACAAGCCGTTCTTCGTCTGGATGAACACCACCCGCATGCACGCCTTCACCCATGTGCGCGAGTCCATGCAGGGACAAAGCGGCATGCCCGGCAACGAGTACGCCGACGGCATGCTCGAGCATGACGGCGATGTGGGCAAACTGCTCAAGACCCTGGACGACCTGAAGATCGCCGACAACACGATCGTGGTCTACACCACCGACAACGGGCCGAACCAATGGTCCTGGCCGGACGCGGCGACCACGCCGTTCCGCAACGAGAAGAACTCCAACTGGGAAGGCGCCTACCGGGTGCCGGCGATCATCCGCTGGCCGGGCAAGGTCAAGCCCGGTGAGGTGTCGAACCAGATGTTCTCCGGCCTGGACTGGTTCCCCACGCTGCTGGCCGCCGTCGGCGACACCGACATCAAGGAGCGCCTGCTCAAGGGCGCGGACGTCGGCGGGAAGAACTTCAAGGTGCACCTGGACGGCTACAACCAGCTCGACTACCTGACCGGCAAGACCGACAAGAGCGCCCGCACCGAGTTCTACTACTTCAACGATGACGGCGAACTGGTGAGCATGCGCTACGACAACTGGAAGGTGGTGTTCTGCGAGCAGCGCGCACCGGGCGGCTTCAAGGTCTGGAGCGAACCGTTCACCTGCCTGCGCGTGCCGAAGATCTTCAACCTGCGCATGGACCCGTATGAACGCGCCGACGTCGTGTCGGATCAGTACTTCGACTGGCTGGCGAAGAACGATTACCTGATCTTCGACGCCATCCGCCGTTCTGCCGCGTTCCTGCAGACCTTCGTCGAGTACCCGCCGAGCCAGCGCCCGGCGAGCTTCAGCATCGACCAGGTGCGTGAGGAAGTGGACAAGAAAATCGCCGAAAAAATGAAGGCCGCGAAGTAACGCCGCCGGACCGCCGCCCGCCCGTTGCGGCGGGCGGCCCCCATTCACGGGAGACTGCGTCGGCGCCCTTCGCCAGCAGGCTGGTTCCCACAGGGTTCTGCGGTGAGCACAGAGGCTGCATTCACCCGAAACCTCTGTGAGAGCCAGCCTGCTGGCGAAGAGGCCCGCACGGTCTCCGACATGTCCAACCCCGATCAAGGCCCGCGCATGCCCACACGCACCGCCAGCAAAACCCCGACCCTCGCCGTCGCCCGCGCCCCCGCGCTGTCGATCCCGGCCCTGCTGCTGTGCCTCTCCGGCGCCGCCGCCCTGGTGTACCAGGTGCTGTGGATCAAGCAGCTGTCCCTGGTGGTCGGCGTCGAGGTCTACGCCATCACCACCGGCATCAGCGCCTTTTTCGCCGGCCTGGCGCTCGGCGGCTGGGCATTCGGCCGTTGGGCGGACCGCTTGCGCGCACCCGTGTCGCTGTACGCCGGGCTTGAAGTGCTGGTGGCCGCGACCGGTGTCGGCGCGACCTTCGCATTGAGCCTGAGCGCCCCGGCCTTCGCCTGGCTGCAACAGCACATCGGTCTGGCGGCCTGGCTGCTGCCGTTCGCGCTGGTCGGCCTTCCGGCCGTGTTGATGGGCGGCACCCTGCCGGTGCTGGTGCGCGCGTTGCCGGCCGATCCGGGCAAGGCCGGCGGCCAGCTGTATGCGGCCAACACCCTGGGCGCCATCGCCGGCACCCTGCTCGCCGCGTTCGTGCTGATCGCCAGCCTGGGCGTGCGCGGCAGCGCGCTGGCGGCGGCGATGCTCAATCTGCTGGCCGCCGCCGGTGCGCTGTGGTGGCTGCGCCGGTGCCCGGTGCCGGACGAGATGCCCGCCAAACCCCATGCCGACAAGGTCGTCCCGGACCGCACCGCCCTGTGGCTGTATTCCATCGCCGGGGGCGTGGCGTTGGGGTATGAAGTGGTCTGGTCGCAATCGATCGTGCCGTTCATGAGCACCCGCACGTATGCCTTCGCCGTGGTCCTCGCGACCTACCTGACCGGCCTGTTCCTGGGCAGCGCCCTGCTCGCCCGCCGGGTGGCGCGCATACGCGATCCGTGGGGCGTGTTCGGCCTGTTGATCGCCGGTGCCGGGCTGGTGGCGCTGCTGGAGTTCGCCCTGCTGGGCCGTTGGCTGGTGACGGCGCAGACGCAGGCCGAAATCTGGCTGCTGACCTTGGGCGCCGGCGAACTGGCCGGCATGTGCGCCCGCTTCGCGGTGGCCGCCGTGAGCATCGTGTTCGTGCCGACCCTGTTGCTGGGGGCGGCGTTTCCGCTGGTGCTGCGCTTGAGCGTCGGTCCCGGCCACATCGGCCGGGACGTCGGTGCGGTGGTGGCGTTCAACACGCTCGGCGGCATTGTCGGGGTGATGCTCTGCGGTTTCGTGCTGATCCCGTGGCTGGGGCTGATCCGCACCTTGGGGCTGCTGGCCGTCGTGGCGGCCGCCGTCGGCTGGCTGGCGGTGCGCAAGGGTCACCACGTCAAGAAAGGCCGCCGGCACGCCGTGGTCGCGCTGGGGCTGGTGTCCGTCGCGCTGGCCCTGCTGATCCCCGCCGACAGACTCGCGGCGCTGCTGCCCGGTGCGCGCAGCGGCACGCTGGCGTTCTACGAGGAAGGCCGGGGCGGCACCGTCGCCGTCGTCACCCAGGGCAAGGGCCAGAACGCTTTCCGGCGCCTCTACATTCAAGGCGTGTCCAACACCGGCGACGCCATGCCGTCGCTGCGCTACATGCGGATCCAGGCGCTGCTGCCGCTGCTGATCCATAACGGCGAACCGCGCTCGACGCTGGTGATCGGCTTCGGCACGGGCATCACCGCCGGCGCGTTGCTGCGTTATCCGGGGCTGGAGCACCGGGTCGTCGCTGAGCTGCTGCCTTCGGTGATCAAGGCGGCGCCGCTGTTCAAGGGCAACTTCAATGCCGCCGCCGACCCCGGCGTCGACGTGCGCCTGCGCGACGGCCGTCAGGAGCTGCTGCGCAGCCCGCAGGCCTACGACCTGATCACCCTCGAACCGCCGCCGCCCTCCGCCGCCGGGGTGGTCAACCTGTACTCCCGGGACTTCTACCAACTGGCCGCGAGCCGTCTGGAAGGCAAAGGCCTGGTCGCCCAATGGCTGCCGTTGCCGACCCAGAACATCGACGACACCCGCTCACTGGTGCGCAGCTTCCTCGACGTGTTCCCCTACGCCACCTTATGGACCAGCGAATTCCACGAGATGCTGCTGGTGGGCGCCCTCGAACCGATCGAACTGGACGCGGCGAAAATCACCCGGCGCCTGGAACAGGACAGCGTGCGCAGCACCTTGCAGGAGGTCGGCATCGGCTCGGCGCCGGCCTTGCTGTCGACCTGGGTCACCGACCGCGCCGGGCTTGAGCGCTTCGCCGCCGATGCGCCGGCGGTGACCGACGACCGGCCGCGCATCGAGTACGCGCCGTGGGTGCGCACCAAAGAAATCACCCGGGTGCTGCCGGCGCTGCTGGAGCTGCACAGCGCGCCGCCGCTGCGCAATGCCGATGCCGGCTTCATGGACCGGATGGAGGCCCACCGACAGCGGCTGATGCTGTTCTACCGGGCGAGCCTGCATGCCTACGACGGTGACCGCGAGGCCTGGGGACGGGACATCCGCGACGTGATGCGCGGCGATGGGGGCAATCCGTATTTCCGCTGGTTCGTCGGCGATTGAACGGCGGCAAGGGACATTTGCGCGGGAAACAGGTAGGGTGCGCACCATCACAATGCCACTATCTGGGCGCGTCGCTGTTCTTATGGAGTTGTCATCGCAATGAGTTGCTGGACCGTCCTTGGCCTCACGGCCGACGCCGATGTGCGCACCATCAAGCGCCAATATGCCGTCCTGCTCAAGCAGACCCGCCCCGACGATGACCCCGAGGGCTTCCAGCAACTGCGCGATGCCTACGAACAGGCCCTTCACTTCAAGGAATGGGAGCGTTCCGAGGCGCCGCCCCCGGAGGACGCCAGCGACTGGGACTTGAGCGGCCTGACCGTGGTCGAGGCCGATGCGCTGCAACTGGCGATACGCCCGGTGCAAGGCCTGAGCGTCACCGAGCTTGAGCGGCGCCATGCCGTGGCCCTCGAACAGGGCTGCGCGCATATCCTGGAAGACACCGTGCTGCAGCACTGCATCGAACAGCCCGAGTCCTGCGACGCATTGGTGGACTGGGCGGTGCGCACCTTTCACTGGTTCGGTGCCTGGCAACGCCTTGAGCTGGACGAAGAATCGATCAAGCTGTTGCTGGCCCGCCAACGCGAGCGCGTCGCCCGACCGTTGCTGGAAGCGCTCGAACGGGAAGACAGCGAAGGCTTTCTGCAAGCCTTCGACCGTTGCGCGCAATTCCCTTGGCTCACCGCCGAACAGAACCGGCCATGGTTCAACCTGCTGTTGAGCCAGGCGCTGCTGGATACGCCTCACTGGCTGCCGGCTGCCTTCGAGCGCGTGTGCGCCGTCCAGGGCTGGCGGACAGGTCCGGCCAACCCGTGTCCCGAGAGCGAATGGCGGCGCCTGCTGGCCCGCCAGGATGCACCGCTGTTTTTGGCCCACCAGCGGCAACTCGCCCTGGAGCCGGCCGCCACGCCGGCCCATCGCGCCGCACGCCTGCTGCTGGGAAGCGGCCCGTTCAGCCAGCGCCGCGCACTGGCCAGGCGCCTGCGCGAAGCGGACTGGGAACAGTGCCGCAAGCTGAGCGCGGAGCTGTACGCCAATCACCGCGACGTCTGCGCGCAGATGCCCGGCGGCACCGCGTTCTTCTGGCGCGACTGGGAGCAGGCCTACGACTGGACGCCCTATGCGGCCATCGTGCTGGCCTGCCTGATCGGCACGTTCGCCCATTTCATTCCCCAGGGCATACGCGGCGGCGGGCTGTTCAACATTTTCATGACGTCATCGGTCTGCTTTGCCGTGATAACCGCCGGGCTCCACTGGGTGGTGCATGACTTCGCCCACCGACACTGGCTGCTGGATGACCGGCTCAGCGCGCGCCTGTCTCCGCGCTTCGCGGCGCACGCACCGTTGTTCGGCGTGTTGCGCGACCTGGCGCCCGGTGCCGTCCTGGTGGCCGGGCTCTGTTGGCTGTTCGGCCCCATCGCCGGCGCCGTCTACGCCACGACGCTGGCGGCGGTCGGGCTGGTGCGCCGACGGCAGGTCAAGCCCCGGGCCTCCTGGGAGCAATCCGGGCCGGCCCTGACGGTCTGCCTGACCATCGTCGGCGCGGCGGTGCTGGCCGTGATCCTCGGGGTGCTGAGCGTGTTCGCCAGCCAAGGCGTCGTCAACCGCAATCAGGGTCTGCAGCCCTGGGCGGAACGGCTGTGCAGCCGCTTGCCGGCGAGCGCTGAAGGCTGCGGCGCACCGGCGACCGTCGAACAGTGGTATCCCAAGGAGGCGCGCCCATGAATGCGAACACACTGTTCCCCATCGGCCTGGTGGTGGCGGCCATCGTGATGGGGCTGTCGGCGGCGACCACGCCGATCATCGAGTTCGACCTGTGGCTGGACTCCCGCGACGCGCCGGTCACGGCGCAGGCCAACGCGCTGAGCCCGGTCATCGCCTGCATCAATCGGGTCGACGTGCACTGGCGGCTCGCCTATGACCGCTACAAGCACCCGGAGCCCGAGCCGGTGCCCATCGGCAAATGGTTCGCCGACCGGCAGGAATTCGCCGATGCAGACCTGTTCAACGTGCAGGAACTGCAAAGGGACGTATGCCTGAGCGGCATGGACGCCAAGCTCGGGCTGCTGGCCTACCGGCCTGCGCTTGCGCAAAAGGCCCGCGACTACGCCGATGCGCTGCACCGGGCGGCGGCGTGGGCGCCGACCAACCGGTTCGACAGCAAGCCGGAATTTCCGTCCGACGCCGGACAATACGCCGCGCAGATCCAGACAGCCGCAGACGACTACGCCAGCGCTTCGGCGACCCTCCGGGCAGACGTCCTGACGCTGGACAAGGCGCAGCGGCCCGAGCAGCTCAAGCGCCTGGAGCAGCGCGTGGGCAAGGACATCCACTGGCATCTGCTGGCCTACATGATCCAGGCCCGGGACACGCTGGACCGGCTGGACGACGGGATGAAGCACCGCACCCTCACCCCGCAGGCGGTGGCCGACACCACCGCGGACCTGCAGCAGGCCTGGGACCGGCGCAAGCCTTTCCTCGGCCTGCGCGGCCCAGGCTTTCGCAACAAGGACGATGACGCGCGGGAACTGTGGGAGCGCATCGACGCGCCTGCCCAGAAGTACCTGAACGCCTTGAACACGCTGCACAAGGACTGGCGCGAGCGCGCCGCGCCGCAACGCCTGAGCGATGACTACTACGCCGTCAACCGCAGCTACGACGCCCTGCTCAGCCATTACAACCGCCAGGCCCGGGCCAGCTTCTGAAAACCGAAGGCCGGATCGACCCCGACGGTTGATCCGGCCCGGCGACCCTAGCGGGCCTTGAGCTTGAGGTAGGACTGGTGCATGTCCGCCGCCCAGCCGTCGATCACCGCCTTCACGTCGTCGGCCTTCATGACCTGCGCGTCGTTTTCCAGCGGCTTGCCGGTGCCCTTGCGCACGACCTGGGCGACCACCTTGTTGGTGCCGCCGTCAAGGAACACCGCCTCCGTGGCCAAGGTCGTCTCCTGGTCGCGGATGCCGCTGGCGGTGCTGACCGCCGCGGCCACCAGGGCGATCGGGATCACTTCATAGGGTTTGAGGCCTTCGGTCTTGCTGCTCACGGCGGTGATCGCAGCCCGCACCACAATCACGCCAGGCCCCGGACCGTTGGCCAACGGGAGCGACTTGCCGACCTCACGCTTGAGCGCCTGGTCGTAATAGCCGGTGATGCCGTTGAGGGTCTGCTGCGGAATCTTCGCGGTCGGTTGCGGCTTGGGGTACAGCTGCGTCGGTTCGATGTAGACGCTGCTGAACTTGTTGATGTCCAGCTTGGGATCGACCCAGCGCATCACCGTGGCGCCAGAAGGCGACTTGGCTTCCTTCAGCTGGCTGTAGTCCTTGAGGAAGCCGGAGTACTGATCCGGCTCGACGACTTTGCTGGAACACCCCGTCACGGCAAGCGCAGCGACGCACACGGTGCTCATCATCAATGCAAGCTTCATGTCTGTAACTCCTGTCAGAAGGCCGGAAAATATTGCTTGAGGGGAGTTACAGGTATAGCTAAAACCGCACGTTTTGCTTTCGCCGAGCGCAACATTCGCTCGGGTTCGGCTCCGGCATTTGACAGATGCCCGGCCTGCGACAAAGCTGCATCAAGCCTGAACGCGCACCAGACGGCCCATGCACCTGGATCACGGAAGCCGCGATGCCCAAGCCAAAGAACAAAACGGCGCCGATGCAGCCCGATGCCTCACCGAACCTGATTTCACGTCTTCTGTTTCCTGCCATCATCGGCCTGCTCCTGGCGACGGTGGCGGCCATCGGCTGGTTCCTGCTCAGCCCGGCGCCGACGCCAGCGACGGTCCGGCCTGCGCCTGCGGCCTCGGCCGTCCTTCCGCCTGCTCCGCCCAAGCCCGACGAGCCGGCCACGTTCGTGGCCGAGCAACAGTGCCAGGGCTGCCACAGCGAACAGGTCAAGGACTGGCAAGGCTCCCACCATCAATTGGCGATGCAGCCGGCGACCGCCGCCACCGTGCTCGGCGACTTCAACGACGCCCGCTTCAAGGCCGGGCAGGAAACCACCCGCTTCATGCGCAAGGGCGACGGGTTCTGGGTCAACGCGCCCGGCGGCGACGGCAGCAACGCCGACTTCAAGGTCGCCTACACCTTCGGCATCGCACCGCTGCAGCAGTACCTGATCGAGGTCGGCGACGGCCGCCTGCAAGCCCTCGGCGTGGCCTGGGATACCGAGGCGCGGCGCTGGTTCCACCTCTACCCCGGCCAGGGCGTGGACTTCAAGAACCCGCTGCACTGGAGCAAGCCTGCCCAAAACGCCAACTTCATGTGCATCGAGTGCCACACCACCGGCTACAGGCGCAACTTCGATGCCGCGTCCGACACCTTCGCCAGCCAATGGAACAGCCTGGGCGTCGGCTGCCAGGCCTGCCACGGACCGGCGTCGAACCATCTGCAATGGGCCGCGCAGAAAGGCGACCTGATCCACGCCGGATTCGCCGTGGACCTGAAGGACCGCAACGCCACCGTCGAGATCGAGACCTGCGCCCGTTGCCATGCCCGCCGCGCGCCGCTGGGCGACGGCTACACCGTCGGCAAACGGTTGATGGACGATTACCTGCCCAGCGCGCTCACCCGTGAACTCTATGCCCTGGACGGCAAGATCAAGGACGAGGTGTTCGAGCACGGCTCGTTCGCCCAGAGCAAGATGTTCGACAAGGGCGTGCGCTGCAGCGACTGCCACAACCCTCACAGCGGTGAACTCAAGGCGCCCGGCAACGGCGTGTGCCTGCAATGCCACAACCCGGCAGGCAAGACACCGGTCGAGGGCGTGGACGGCAAGGGGCTGCAAGCCAAGCGCTACGATTCCGTCGAACACACCCGCCACGCCATGGGCCAGCCCGGCTCGCAGTGCGTGGATTGCCACATGCCCGGCAAGTTCTACATGGGCAATGACTTTCGCCATGACCACAGCTTCAGCCTGCCGAACCCCGAGCGGGCCGCCCGCCTCGGCACGCCGGATGCCTGCCTGAACTGTCACCAGGGCAAGGACGGCGACAAGGTCACGGCGCAGTTCAGGCAGTGGAACGCCTCCAGCGCTGCGCAGGCGCCGCGCTACGACGAAAGCCTCCGGCTGATCCGCAACGGCTTGCCGGGCGCCGCCCAGGCGTTGCAGGAACAGTTGCAGCGCAGCAACCTGCCGGCGATCCAACGGGCGACCCTGCTGGCGGAACTGCCGCTGTACCCGAGCGAACAGGCCTTGAAACGGGCGACGCTGGATCTCAAGCACTCCGCCCCTCAAGTGCGCGAAAGCGCCGTGCGGGCGGTCAGCGCGTTCGTGCCGCCGGCGGAGCGCGCCCCGCTGCTGGCACCGCTTTTGGCCGATCCGGTGAAGGCCGTGCGCATCGCGGCGGCCAGGGATCTGCTCGCCAGCGCCCGCGCCGGCCTGGGCAGCGCGCAGGCCCGATGGGACGCGGCGATCGCCGAGTACGAAGACGTGCAGAAAAACCTCGCCGAGCGGGCCGAAGCCAACCTCAACCTGGCCCTGCTGTACCAGGCCAGCGGCCGCGGCGGCGAGGTCGAAGGGCTGCTGCGCACGGCGCTCAAGCGCGATCCGGACTTCCATCCGGCGCAGGTGACGCTGGTGCAGTGGCTGGAGGCCAACGGTCGAGGGCAAGAGGCGCAGACGCAGCTCGACGCCAGCCTCAAGGAACATCCCGACAGCGCCTTGCTGCAGCACGCCCGGGGCTTGTCATTGATCCGCGCAGGCAAGGCCGCCGAGGCGATGCCGGCGCTGCGCGAGGCCGCCAGGCTGGAGCCGCAGAACGCCCAGTACGGCTATGTGCTGGCGGTGGCGCTGCATGAGAGCGGTAAGAAGGATGAGGCGTGCCAACAGCTGGAACGGGTGCTCAAGGCACAGCCGGCGAACCGCAATGCGCGGCTGTCGCTGATCCAGTTCTACCTCGACAGCGGCCAGGAGCCCAAGGCCCAGGCCGTCATGCAGGGCTGGAGGCAACTGAACCCCGGCGACCCGGCCCTGAAATGAGTGGCGAGGGAGCTTGCTCCCGCTCCGTTGCGCAGCAGCGGCAGGTTCGGTCTGGGATCGCTTTGCGATCCAGCGGGAGCAAGCTCCCTCGCCACGGGCATCACCAGGACGACGTCGCCCCGCTCCTCAACGCCATCTCCCGCCGGCTGTGGGCCTTCATCGCCTTGATCAGCGACACCGACCCCACCAGCAGGATCGCCGCACCGAACAGGAAGTCGATGTTGTACAGCTCGAAATCCTTCACCGGCCCCACCAGCACCGTGCGCACCACGGCGATGCCCACCAGCGTGGCGAGGAAGTCGATCCCCGGCTCGTCGCGGTAGAACACGTGCATCAGCGGCAGGCACAGGATCAGCAGGAGCAACAGCACCACCACCTTGAACGAACCCTTGCGCTCCACGCTGAAGGCGCACTCGTGGGGGGTGTAGGCCTTGTAGTCCTCATCGCGGATCATCGAGTTCTTCTCGTTGATGTACTCGACGCGGTTGTACTTCTGGATCGGCGTGAAGGTGTTGGACATCTCCATCTGCGTGGTGATGTTCTTGAAGCGCAGATCGATGCGCTCGTTGCCCTTGAGGTAATACAGCACCGGCTTGTAGCCGTAGCGGTAAGTGTCGAAGGGGAACCCGGCGACCTGGCCCTGAACCCCGATGGGACGGGACTCAAGCTCGGCGAAGGCGCTCTTGTCGGTCGCCGACAGATTGCGGCTCAGCGGCAGGACCTTCACCTGTTCGAGGAAGATCGGCGTCACGCCGTAAGACCACTGCAGCGGCTCCAGGCGCAGGCGCAGTTCGTTGCGGCCCAGGTCGTAGCGGTTGAAGGTGCGCTCGGACACCACCACCGAACCGCTGAGCATGAACTCGCCGCGCAGGTTGTTGGTGATGCGCAGGGTCAACTGGTCCTTGCCCAGCAACGCCGCCTCGCCGGACGGCGGCGTGCCGCACCAGGCCCGGCTGTCGCCGGCGCCGCCCAATTGGCCGTCGCGGTTTTCGTTGAACACATAAAAGTAACTGGCCCACAGCGTCAGCATCAAAAGCAACGCAGTGAGGCCGAGGATTTTTTTGCCCGCAGCCACAAACAGACTCCCTTCTTCGTTCCGTCGTCCAGCCGAAAACCCGCTGGCGCGTGGGACTCTACCAAAAGGCCATCACCGACCCAAGGAAAAATCCCCGATTGAAGGCGGTTCTAGGGGTTTCCCCTGTGCAGGGGTTGCTGGGGCTTGTGGCTTGCTCCCGCTTGAGTGCGCAAGCACTCACCTGAATGGGGCCGCTGCGCAGCCCAGCGGGAGCAAGCTCCCTCGCCACAGGTTTTTCTGCACTCCTCAGCGCCGCCGGAACAGCGGCCGCGGTTCGATCGCCGAGCGGCCGTACTGCACGCTCATCCCGGCCAGGCCCTTGAGCGCGTCTTCGGCGGACTTGTCCTCGCGCACGGCGAAGCTGTCGAAGCCGCACTGGCGCATGTGGCTGAGCTGGTCACGCAGCACGTCGCCGATGGCCCGCAGTTCGCCGACCCAGCCGAAGCGGCTGCGCAGCAGGTAGGCCTGGCTGTAGGCGCGGCCGTCGCGAAAGCTCGGGAAGTCGAGGGCGATCAGCGGCAGCGAGGCCAGCCACGGGACGAGGCTTTCGACCTCGTCGTCCGGGCCCAGCCACACCGCGTGGGTGGAGGGCGATTCCAGCCAGTGGGCCAGCGGCAGGATCAGCAACCCCGCCGGCCGTGTGCCTGCGGGCTCGCGCACGAGTGTCCACGGGTCGTCCGCCACGATCCGCGCCCCGCCCTCCTCCAGCCGCAACAGATTGTTCATGCCGTCGCCTCCAGCGCCTTGGGGTAGACCCGCTCCTTGAACGGTTCCAGGCCGATCCTCGCCAGCGTATCGACGAACAGCTCCTCGCTTTCGCGGTAGCGCACGAAGGTGGCGATGATCCGCTCGATCACCTGCGGCACTTCGGCGGCGCTGAACGCAGGCCCGATGACCTTGCCCAGCGCGCTGTGCTTGCCCTGGGCGCCGCCGAGGGTGATCTGGTACCACTCGCTGCCGTTCTTATCGACGCCCAGAATCCCGATGTTGCCGATGTGGTGGTGGCCGCAGGCATTCATGCAGCCGGAGATGTTCAGGCTGATGTCGCCCAGGTCGTGCAGGTAGTCGAGGTCTTCGAAGCGGGCCTGGATCGCCTGGGCCACCGGGATCGACTTGGCGTTGGCCAGCGCGCAGAAATCGCCGCCGGGGCAGGCGATGATGTCGGTGAGCAAGCCGACGTTGGCGCTGCCCAGCCCCCGCTCCCGCGCTTCGAGCCACAGGGCGTGCAGCGCGAATTTGGGCACGTCCGGCAGGACGACGTTCTGCTCGTGGGCGATGCGGATCTCACCGAAGCCGAAACGCTCGGACCAATCGGCCACCGCCAGCATCTGCTGGCCGGTGACGTCCCCCGGCGCGGCGGCCGCGCCCGGCTTGGTCGACAGCACCACGCTGGCGTAGCCCGGCACCTTGTGCGGCTGCACGTTGCGCGCGACCCAACGGGCGAACGCCGGGCTCTCGGCCAAATGCGTGCCGAAGTCCAGGTCGGTGCCGGCCAGCGTGCGATAGGTCGGCGGCACGAAGGCACTGGCGACCCTCTGGTACTCGGCGTCGGTCAGTTGCGCCGGGCCGTCCTTGAGGTGCTGCCATTCCGCTTCGACCTCTTTGGCGAACGCCTCGATGCCCAGGGCCTTGACCAGGATCTTGATCCGCGCCTTGTATTTGTTGTCGCGCCGGCCGTGGCGGTTGTAGACCCGCAGCACCGCCTCGACATAGGACAGCAGGTGCTGCCACGGCAAGCCGTCGCGGATCTGCAGGCCCAGGATCGGCGTGCGCCCCAACCCGCCGCCGACGATCACCCGCAGCAGCATCTGGCCGTCCCGGCCGGGGTAAAGGTACAGGCCGATGTCGTGCATCATGATCGCGGCGCGATCCTGCCTGGCCGAGCAGATGGCGATCTTGAACTTGCGCGGCAGGAACAGGAACTCCGGGTTGATCGTCGACCATTGCCGCAGGATCTCGGCCAGCGGGCGCGGATCGATCAGCTCGTCCGCCGCCACCCCGGCGAAGGCTTCGGTGGTGATGTTGCGCACGCAGTTGCCGGAGGTCTGGATCGCGTGCATGTTGACCTGCGCCAGGCGTTCGAGGATGTCCGGCACTTCCTCCAGCCGGATCCAGTTGAACTGCATGTTCTGCCGGGTGGTGAAGTGGCCGTAGCCCCGGTCGTAGTCGCTGGCGATGCCGGCCAGGGTGCGCATCTGCCTGGCGCTCAAGGTGCCGTAGGGGATCGCCACCCGCAGCATGTACGCGTGCTTTTGCAGGTACAGGCCGTTCTGCAGGCGCAGCGGCAGGAACTCCTCCTCGCTCAACTCGCCGGCCAGGAACCGCGCGACCTGGTCACGGAACTGCGCCACGCGCTCGAACACCAGCGCCCGGTCGTAATCGTCGTACTGATACATCGGCTACCTCATCAGGATTTTTCTGTGGGAGCGGGCTGGTTCGCGAATGCGGTGTGTCAGTTAACACACCGCATTCGCGAACCAGCCCGCTCCCACAAATTTTCAACGACTATGGCCGAACGGCGCAGGCCGTTACAGATTCACCTGAAACCATAAAAACCATATCAGAGCGCGGCAGATGGCCGCAGGAAGCCCTGAAATCTGATCCGCATAAATGAAAGATTCCTGAGCCTGTTTTGTTTTCGGCAGGGTTCCTACAGTGCAGCGCATGCCGGGCCGGGTGGTTCGGCAAGCCTTTGCAACCGTGGATGAATCGACCATGAGCACAGCAGCAACCGGACAGGCCTACAACTACAAGGTCGTCCGCCAATTTGTCATCGCAACCGTTTTCTGGGGTGTGGTCGGCATGGCGATGGGGGTATGGATCGCCTCGCAACTGGTTTGGCCCGACATGAACCTCGACCTGCCGTGGACCACGTTCGGTCGCCTGCGGCCCCTGCACACGAGCCTGGTGATCTTCGGCTTCGCCGGCAGCGCGCAGTTCGCCGCCAGCTACTACGCGGTGCAGCGCACCTGCCAGGTGCGGCTGTATTCGGACCGGCTCGCCGCGTTCACCTTCTGGGGCTGGCAGGCGGTGATCGTGATCATGCTCGTCACCCTGCCGATGGGCTACACCACCACCAAGGAGTACGCCGAGATCGAATTCTCCGGCGCGGTGTGGATGGCCGTGGTCTGGGTGGCCTACGGCGTGGTGTTCTTCACCACCGTGGTGCGGCGCAAGACCAAGCACATCTACGTCGGCAACTGGTTCTTCGGCGCGTTCATCCTGGTGATCGCGATGCTGCACGTGGTCAACCACCTGTCGATCCCGGTGGACTGGTTCAAGTCCTACCCGGTGTACTCCGGCGCCACCGACGCCATGGTGCAGTGGTGGTACGGCCACAACGCGGTGGGCTTCTTCCTGACCACCGGGTTCCTGGGGATGATGTACTACTTCGTGCCCAAGCAGGTGAACCGGCCGGTGTATTCGTACCGGTTGTCGATCGTGCACTTCTGGGCGCTGATCACCCTGTACATCTGGGCAGGCCCCCACCACCTGCACTACACCGCCCTACCCGACTGGGCCCAGTCGCTGGGCATGGCGATGTCGCTGATCCTGCTGGCGCCGAGCTGGGGCGGCATGATAAACGGCATGATGACGCTGTCCGGGGCCTGGCATCAGCTGCGCACCGACCCGATCCTGCGGTTCCTGGTGCTGTCGCTGGCGTTCTACGGCATGTCGACCTTCGAAGGCCCGATGATGGCGATCAAGACCGTCAACGCCCTCTCCCACTACACCGACTGGACCATCGGCCACGTTCACGCCGGGGCGCTGGGCTGGGTGGCGATGATCACCTTCGGCGCGACCTACCACATGGTGCCCAAAGTGTTCGGCCGCGAACGCATGCACAGCACACCGCTGATCAACCTGCACTTCTGGCTGGCGACCATCGGCACCGTGCTCTACATCGCCTCGATGTGGGTCAACGGCATCACCCAGGGCCTGATGTGGCGCGCGATCAACGAGGACGGCACGCTCACCTACTCGTTCGTCGAAGCGCTGCAGGCCAGCCATCCGGGGTTCATCGTGCGCTTCGCCGGCGGGGTGTTCTTCCTCAGCGGCATGCTGCTGATGGCCTACAACGTGTGGCGCACCGTGCGGGTGGCGGACGTGGCGCTGGCCCACCGCGACGCGCAGATCGCCTAGGCAAGGAGCCGGCCATGTTCGAGATGTTGCTGAATGCATTGGGCGTGGTGTTTCTGTGGCTGTCGGTGGAGTACTGCCTGCGCCACGAAACCGCCCAAAGCCTCGACGACGCCAGCCTCACCCCGTTCGCCGACGACCCGGAAGTGGCGCAACGGGTCGAGCAGGCCACCGGCAAGACCGTGAAGGCCGTGGCACCGGAGGAGGCCAAGCCGGGCTGGGTCAACATGGACATGTGACCCTGTGGGAGCGAGCCTGCCCGCGATGAAGCCGGCATCGGCATCGGTCCGTCAGACAGATCGCCGTCGCCGGCAGGCGGGCTCCCACTTCTTTGCACAGATCCGGAAAACGACCGACGGCGGTCTTTTCTGCGTATTTCGAGCGGGCACCTGTCAGATCTGACAGGTGCCCGACTGCGCCTGAGGGTGTTTGATATCGCTGACTCGTCAACGCGATATCGGCACGACAGGAGCGCGACCATGAACACGCCGAACAACGACAATCAACTGTTGGCCATCAACCGCCCCGCCATTCCCGGCCTGACGGTTCCGGTGATTCATCCTGAGGCCCCCGACGGCGGCATTGCGCTGTCGCTCATCAGCGACGGCACGCTCCGTGTGTCGTGCGACCCCTGGCTGAACATGACACCGCTCGACTTCGCCGAGCTGCTGCTCAATGAATCGGCCACCGCCGCCGTCAGCAAGACCATTCAGACGGGTGAAGAAAACCTGCGCTTCGACCTGAACCTGCCGGCCGCTCTCCTGCGCAACGGGATCAACCGCCTGCGCCTGCGGGTCACCCGCATCAGCCAACCCGTCCCCGAAACCTCGCAAGCGCTGGTGGCGCTCTTCCACACCCCGCGCCCCGGCGGCGAGGTCGCGGGCACGGGCAACAACCCGAACCTGCTCATGACCCTGCCGGCGGATGTCATCGCCAACGGCGTGGATGCCGCGCGCGCGGCGCAAGGGGTGGCCGTCACCCTGCGCTACATCCACCTGCGCGAACGCGATGTCATCACCCTGAGCGCCGACAGCCGTGAGACGACCCACACCGTGACCGCCGCCCAAGCGGCGGCCGGCAGCGTGGTGATCACCCTGTTCGCCGAAGCGTTCTGGCAGGACAACCCCAGGTTCCAGCTCAAGTACCGTGTGACCGACCAGATCGGCAACACCTCGGGCCCCTTGGCGGTCTGGTCCGCGACCACCGAGATCGACGTGCACGTCCGCACACCGGCACTGGACCTCAAGCCGCCGAAAGTGCTGGAGGCCAAGGACGCCAACGGAACCGTGCTGAATTTCGCACGCGACTTCTACGAGGCCCCGCACGCCACGGTCGAGGTGAACTACACCGGCTCGGCGCCGGGGCAGACCGTGAAGGTGTATTGGGTGGGGCGCAACTCGACCTACGGCAGCGGAGTCCAGACCGTCACCGCCGCAGGCCAGACCCTGACCTTCCGGGTGCCCCGCACGGAAGTGGTCGACTGCATCGCCAGCGGCGCGGAAGTCTCCTATACCGTGCGGCTGCCGGGCACCCAGCAAGACATTCCGTCGAGAAACCTGCACATCAACGTCACCGCACAAAAGCACCTGCTGCGCGAGCCGACCCTCAACGCCGACAAGACGAACCTGCGCGCCTACTACCCCGCCCTGGAGGCGCCCTACTCGGTGCGCATTTCCCTGACGGTGGGCACCACCCGCTACGACAGCAGCGAGTTCGACATCACCCGGCCCGACTACACCGACGTCGCCGTGCCGCCGGCCTGGATCAGCAACAACCGGGGCAAGGCCGGCCTGTTCAACTACACCCTGCACCGGGTCGGCACTGGCGAGCCGATCATCTTTTCCTGGTATCTGCGGGTGACGATCTAGCGACGCGCCAGACGGAACACAAAAGTGCCCAACCGGATTAAAGAGCAAATCATGCGCAAAGCCATCGGAATGTTCTTGTTCGTCCTGCTGGCCGGTTGCTCGCAAGTCGCGACGCAACCGCCGGCGACCTTCAGCGTCAACACCGGCGGCAGCCAGGTGCTGGACGGTCCGGCCATCGCCACGCAGTTGAACACGCTCTACAGCCGCAAATTCCCCAACTGCAACAAGTCCGACTCGCAGCCGGCGTTCCTCTGCTCGGGGGTGACGTTGCGGGTGACGGTCAAGGATCCCAACAATCAGTACAAGGTCTGGGATCCGAGCCCTACGTCGGTGAGGAGCGGGGGGGTGTCGTTTTCCTATCTGCGGGCAGATGCCAACTTCGGCCGGCTGGCCTGGGGAAACAATAACGGATACATCGTTTATCCGATCTTCGAAGCACCCGCCGATAAATATGACCTGAATTACCTCTGCTCTTATCCTTACGACGCGTGGACGTGGAGCCGGTCTTCGACCTCCGTCTGCGTTGCCCACCCCAGCTATCCTCAACAAAGCCAGCTCTGTCAGGACGCCGGCGTGACCACGGCAGAACAGTGGTACGCCGTTTGGACAATCCCCGGGGGCACCCCCAACCAGCGTCAGTGCGGTTTCGACATTTCGGACGATCGCAATCAGTTGGCCGGGCCTGCCTTCTATCAGTCGGTGCGGGCCAGGGCGCTCGCCGGGGTGTCCGGGGTCAACGAACACAGTGAGATCCTGATCAGGACCTGGTGCGATCCGCTGTCGGCGGACCCTGCCAAGTCGTGCGCCCAGAGCTTCCCGCCGAACAAGTTCCCGCTCATGGCTTTCTTCTACATCTACGGCGGCACCAACGCCGGGCTGGCCGAAGCCCAGTACAACCAAAGGGACTACTACAACTCGACCGATCCGAAGATCCTCGTGCCGATCATCCGGCTGACGCCGCCCTCCACGCCGGGCGTCGACTCATCGTTTTCCTATGATGCGGCCGACCAGGCAGTGACCCCGTGAGCACGGCGCACGCCACTGCACAACACTTTGCAACTGAATGAGCGCTACAGTTGATTTGCGCTGGCGTCCGCCGCCGAACCACCGGAAACTCCCCTCAGGCCTGGCGTGTCCGCACAGGCCACAGCCTGAGGACATCCAATGCGCACCATCGGCCTGATCGGCGGCATGAGCTGGGAATCCAGCGCCGAATACTATCGCCTCATCAACCAGCAAGTCCGTGACCGGCTCGGGCCGTTGCGTTCGGCGCAGCTGCTGATGCACAGCGTGGATTTCGGCCCGGTCGAACAGGCCCAGCACGCCGGGCGCTGGGACGACGCGGCGGCGATCCTGGTGGATGCCGCACGACGGCTGGAGGCCGGCGGCGCCGAATGCGTGGTGCTGTGCACCAACACCATGCACAAGGTGGCCGAGCCGATCCAGGCGGCCATCGGCATTCCCTTCCTGCACATCGCCGAACCCGCCGCCCACGCGGCCCTGGAGATCGGCGCCAACACCGTCGGCCTGCTCGGCACGGCGTTCACCATGGAGCAGGACTTCCTCAAGCAGCGGCTGCATGCCCAAGGCCTGAACGTGCTGGTGCCGGACGAGGCCGAACGCCGTGCGGTGCACCGGATCATCTACGACGAACTGTGCGTCGGTGTGATCAGCGAAACGTCGCGGCAGACCTATCAGCGGGTGATCGAGTCCCTGCACGCCCGGGGCGCCCAGGCGATCATCCTCGGCTGCACGGAAATCGGCCTGCTGATCAAGCCCGAGCACAGCGCCCTGCCCCTGCTCGACACCACCGCGCTGCATGCGCAGGCGGCGGTGGCGTTCGCCCTGGACGACTGAGTCACGCCTTGGGGCGCAGGCGGGCCATGCTCAGGGTGTCGACCCACTGCCCGTCGCGCACGGCGTAGTCGCGGAACAGGCCTTCGGTCTCGAAGCCGAACTTGCGGTAGAGGCCGATGGCGGCTTCGTTGTCGGCGTACACGGTGAGCTCGACCCGGTGAAGGTTCATCCAATTGTCGGCGACGTCCAGCGCCGCCGCGAGCAGCCGGGAACCGACGCCCTTGCCCTGCCACGCCAAGGCGACGGCCATGCCGAAACTGGCGGCATGGCTGCGGCGCATCCGCGAGTACGCTTCAAGTCCCAGGTTGCCGATCACCGCGCCCTGATGCAGCGCCACCAACTTCACCGCCCGTTCGTTGTCCGCCAGCAACCGCTGGCGCCAAACCTCGCTGGACTGGAACGGCATCTGCAGCACCTGCCGGCCCACGGCCGGATCGTTGTAGAGCGCGGTGACGCCCTCAACATGGGATTCACTGAAGCGTTCGAGGTGGATGGCGACGTTGTCGTCAGGCATGGCGGATCCCTCCTGGATCGGTTGCGTGGCCGTCCACTCTAAACCGCCTCCACTGCCTGTGGCGAGGGAGCTTGCTCCCGCTCGGTGGCGAAGCCGCCGCACACGGTGAGGCAGGAAAAAGCGAGGGCCGCTTCGCAGCCCGGCGGGAGCAAGCTCCCTCGCCACAATTGATCTGATCCGGCATCAGGCTATTGGAACCACTCCTGCCGCTCGCTGAAGGTGTGCCGGATCAGTCCGGCCAGCGCCTGCACCTCGGCCGCTTCCTGCGACTCGGCATTCACCGCCAGCCAAACCTGCAACCGCATCGGCTCGTCGAACAGCCCCGGCAACGCCACCAGGCCACGGTCGAAACGGCCCATGTACATCGGCAGCAGACCGATGCAGGCGCTGCAGCGGATCATCTCCAGCATCAGCTCGTAGGACTGCATCTGCACCACCCCGGCCAGGCGTTGTTCGACGAGGTTGTTCCAGGGGCGGAAGCCGTCGATCTGACGGTCGTGGCGCCACTGCACCAGCATGAAGTCGGCCAGGTCGTCGAGGGTGTCCGGGCGCGCCGTCACCCGCGAATAGCGCTTGGCGATATGCGGCAGGTAGTCCAGGGACGCCAGGCGCTGCGGTTCGTCGGTGGCGAAGGTCGGGCCGGGATGGGGGCTGTCGCCGGGGGCCAGCCACAGCACCACGTCGGCGCTCACCGCCCGCAGCGCCAGTTCGCTGTCCACCGAGATGATCTCCAGGCGCACGCTGGCGTTGCGGCGCAGCAGCGCGATCAGGTCACGGCCGAGGATGTCGTGCAGGATCGACTCGGCCACGGCCAGGCGCACCAGCGGCTGCTCGACCACCGGCAGCTTCCGCTCGTGGGCCAGGGCGACCAACCGCGCCTGCAACTGCTGGCCTTCGCGGGTCAGGCTCAAGGCGCTGCCCTGGAAGCTGAACAGCGCGCATTGCAGTTGCTGCTCCAGCTGCGCCAGTTGCTTGCGCAGCAACGTCGAACGCACGTTGAGGCTGCGGGCCGCCTGCATGAAGCAACCGCAGCGTGCGCTCACCAGGAAGTATTGCGCCACGTCGCCGTCGATGGCGGCGGCCCGGGCCTGCCAGGGCTCGTCCTTGTCCTGCGGCCAGCGGTATTCGGGGCTGCCCTGTCGTCCTGCGGGTTCGGTGAATGACATCGATGACTCCCTGTCGATCTTTGTGTGTTTTGCGTTGGCTTGGCTGTGGCGAGGGAGCTTGCTCCCGCTGGGGTGCGCAGCACCCCCAAAAAAGGGTCTGATGCGCAGCGTCCCCCAAAATGGGTCTGTTGCGCAGCGTCCCCCCAAAAAGGGTCTGCTGCACAGCCCAGCGGGAGCAAGCTCCCTCGCTACAAGAGCCCTCCTGTCAGAGGTCTATGGGTTGCGTTCCAGCACCTTGTTGAGTTCAGCCCCGTCGATGCTCAGCGTCGCGGTGTTGAGCATGCCGTCCAGGTACGCCTGGGCGATCTGCTCCTGGCGCCGGGCGCGCAGGGCCTGGGTCAGTTGGTCACGCAGCTCGTCCAGGGTCGCGGTGCGGGCCGGCTGCAGTTCGGTGAGTTTGATCACGTGAAAGCCCGCCGCGCTCTGCACCGGCTCCGACACCGCGCCGACCCTCAGCCGCGCCACCGCGCCACGCACCTCCGGCACCAGTTGCTGCAACGGTTGCAAGCCGCTGTCGCCGCCCCGTTCGGCCGTGGTGCGGTCCTGCGAATACTGGCCGGCCAACGCGGCGAACTCCGCCGGCGCGGCCTGGGCCTTCTTGCTCAGCTCTAACGCCTGCTTGCGCACGGTTTCGAGGCTCTGAGGATCGCCCACGCCGAGGAAGATCTGGCTGACCCGGTACAGCGCCGGGGTCACCCAATCGACCTTGCCGGCCTCGTAGGCCTGCTGCAGTTCGGCGGCGCTCGGGTAGTCCGCCGGCACCTCGCTGACCGACCGCAAGTAGTCGCGGAAGACGATCTGTTCGGTGGCTGCGCGGGTCTGCCGGGCGACGTCGGGCCGCTGCGCCCAGCCCTGGGCGTCCGCCTGCTCCAGCACGGCCTTTTCGGCCAGCCGCGAACGGATCCAGCGCTCCAGCGCCTCGCGGTTGCCTTGCAGTTGTTCGCGGGACGCCGGCGGCAGGCTGGCCAACAGCGCCTGCACCTCCTGCGGCGACACCTGCTGATTGCCCAGGCGGGCCAGCGCAGGGCCCGCCTCGGCCTTCACCGACGGCGCCGGCTGCTGAGCGGCGACCGGGTCGCTGCCCGGCCGCACCGCCAACGCCACGGCCACCACCAGCAGCGCCACCGTCGCGGCGCCCATCACCATGGCAGGTTTTTTCACAGCACGGCTTCCTCTTGCGCGGCCGCTTCGGCGCTCACCGCCGGCGCGGCGGCCTGCTGGCTGAAATCACGCAGGTACACGATGAACTCCTGGAGCAGGCGATCCCACAGTTCCAGGTTGCCGCGCAGGTGCGCAGCGCTGACGCCCGCCGCCACCACCACGTCCATTTCCATCACCAGGAACTCACCCTGCAACGACAGCCTTGCGAAGCGGCGGGAGGCGTTCCACTGCTCGGCCACCCCGGCCGGCAACTCGCCCTGCACCCGCAGGGCGCAGCTGAAGGTGAAGTCCACGAAACCGCCCGCCTCCGGCGCCGGGTTGCCGAAACGCACCGCATAGCCGATGCCCTGGCTGGCGCTCAGCAACTGGACGATGCCGTTCTGTTCGGTCTGGTTGACCCGGTAGCCGGCGGCTTGCAGCACTTCGGTCAACGAGGCCGGGGTCACGTGGCTGATCAATTGAGTCATGGTCGCTTCCTTGTCAAATCACTGGGCGAGCGCCGCTTGCGGCGCATCGAAATGGGTCTTGTAGAGCTCGTCGCCGAAGCCCTGGGCCAGTTCGTCGAACTTGACCCGGGCGCTGCCCGCGAAGGGCTGGCGGATCTTCATCACCTCGGCCACGTCGATGTTTTCGTAGGCGGTGAGGATCTCCTTGGCGACGCCGTACATCTGCTGATTCTTGACCGAACATTGCTGCACTTGTGTGTCACGCTCGGCCAATTGCGCCTGAAGCTTAGACCGTTCCGCCTCTTTGGCACGGGCCATGGCCAGCAGCTCCTCATAGGCCTTCTTGAACTTGCCGACCTGCTCGTTGCTGGCGGCCACCTGGGCCTGGGCCTGGCTGTGCAGGCTCTGTTGCTGGCCGGCCAACTGCTCGGCGACGCCCTTGGCCTTGGCCAGTTCGGCGGTCAATTGCTTGATCTGCGCCTGCGCGGCCTTGGCCTCGTTCTGCGCCGCCGACTGCGCGGCGCTGGCCTGGGCCTGCTGGCTCTGCAGGGCCTGCAATTGCTGGGTGGTGCTGCGCAACTGGGTGCGCAGGCGCTCCTCCATGCCTTCGGCGCTCGCGCCGGTGGCGACCAACAGGCCCAGACCGAGCCACAGAAAACGCGTGTCCATTACCCTCTCCCGGCGCCTCAGAAGCGCGTGTTGATCTCAAGCTGCATGACGTCGATGTCGAACGGCGCGCCGTACACCGCCTCGGTGCTCATCCAGCGGCCGGTGGCGTAGACGTTCTTGGCCAGCCCGTAGTTGCCGCCCAGGATGTAGCCCTTGGCGTTGGTGCCGCCCAGGTGGAACGAGGAATCGTTGAAGCCGTCCGGCAAGGCGTCCGGCTGGATGTACTTGTAGCCGGCGAACAGGTTCCAGTCGCCCTGCTTCCTCAGCTCCAGCGCGTTGCCGAGGGTGAACTGCACCATCCAGGCGTTGGCGCCGCTCTTGATCTCGCCGTCGCTGCCCAGGTTGTTGACGATCTGCCCGGCCGAACGCTTGCGCATGTCGCCTTCGTCGTAGCCCAGGTTGTGGATGTAGTTGCCTTGGCCGCGCAGCTTGAAGTCCTGCGGCAGGTCCGCATCCCACACCAGGTTCAGGTCCAGCAGGTTGAACTCCGACGCCAGGCCGACGAACTGCGGCTGCGGCGTGGTCGCCGGGTTGAGCGGGTTCGGCGTGATGTCGCGCAGCAGGAACACACTGTTGCCCTTCTGCATGAACGCGGCGCGGGTGCCGTCGCTGTCGCAGCCCGGCTCCCCGGCCCAGGGCCGGCAGGGGCTGGAGCGCTGGCCTTCGATGTCGTCGAAGCGGTAGTACGCCAACGCGCCCTTGAGCCGGTTGTCGCTGTTGATCGCCCACTTGGCGCCGATCTGCGCGCCGTACAGCCATTTGTTGTCGCTTTCTTCCTTGTCGAAGCCGTTGCTGGTGGTGGTGTCGTTGGTGTAGTCCACCGGGAACGCGCCGACGGTGCCGAACACGCCCCAGTCGCGGCTGAGCTTGCGGTCGAAGATCGCCGCCACGCCGTCGAAGTTCAGGTCGTTGGAGTACAGCATGTCGGTGGACATGAACGGGTTGGCGAAGCGCCCGCCGGTCAGGGTCAGCTCATCCGACGGCTTCCAGGTCAGGTAGCCCTGATCGAGCCAGATGTCTTTCTTGGCGAAGCCGCCGCCCAGGTTCTGGGTGGTGGACACCGGGTTGTTGTCCGAACCGGTGCCGATGCGCACGCCGGCGGTCCACTGCGGCGCGATTTCCGCCTTCATCCCCAAGCGGGCGCGCAGGCGGAACAGGTTCTCGCGGTCTTCGCGGGTGTTGAGCAACGGCGGCAGGTTGGTGCTGCTGTTGGGGTTCACGTCGTACGGGCCGTTGTTGTTGAGCTTGGCGAAGTCGACGATCTCGTTGCTGTTGCTGCCCGAGTAGTAGCGCGACTCGTCGCGCAGGCGGATGTCGCCGTCGAAACTGATGCGCGCGACCCACTCCGGAAAGGTGTTGGGCTGGGCCCAGTTCTCTTGCTTGGCGGTGGCCATGACCTCGGCCTTGACCTGATCGCGGATCTGGTCGCGCACCGCCGCCGGCACGTACTGCACCCGCACGTCCCCCGGCGCTGCGACCGGGCCCGCCGCCACGGCGGTCGAGGCGGCGGCCTGCTTCGCCTGGGTGGCCTCGTTCTGGGCCTGGGCGATCAGGGCGTCGGCCTTGTCCTGCTTGAGCACGCCCTGCTCGACCAGCAGGCGGATCAGGTTGATCGTGGCGTTCTCCGAAGGCGCGGGCGCTGCCGCGGCCTGACCGACCAGGGTCGCGACGACCATGCCGACCGCCAGGGACAACCGGTTCACGTGGGAAATCATCTGCACACAACTCCTTTTGGCAAATCTTGAGAAATTCGGTCAGCCCGGACGCCGCCCCTGCAGGGACAGGCGCACAGGCAATGTGATGGAGGCCGGCGGCCGTTCGCTCAGGGCCGGCGCGGCACGCAACGCCGCCAGCACCTGGGCGTCGATGTCGGGTTTGCCGCTGGACCGGGTCAGTTCCACCCGGGTGATCTCCCCGGCGCCGCTGAGCCACACATCGGCCTGCAGCGAAAACGCCAGGTTGCGCAGGTCGGGGTTCTCGCGCAGCAGCTTCTGGAAGGTGAACGCCAGGAACTGGCTGTACGTGCCGTTGCCCAGGCGACCGCCGCCGGCCCCGGCCATGCCGCCGCCCTTGCCCGCGCCGATGTTGAAGGCGTCGCCGCCGGCCTGGGCGTCGCCGTCGATCTGCATCGGGTTGGCCAGGTCGTCCGCCGGCGATGGCGGCGCTTCCTCCTCGGGCTTGACCTCCTGGGGCTCGGGGGTCGGTTCCGGCTCGACGACTTTTTCCTCCACCGGGGTTTCCGGCTCCGGCGGTTTTTCCGGGGGCGGAGGCGGCGGTGGCGGCAGCGGAATGATCGTCGGCACCTTCGGCGCCTCGCGGCGCACGCCGCTCATGTCGTTGGCCCACTGCCACAGCAAGTAAGCCGCGAGCGCGCCGACGATCAGCCCGGCGCCCCACTTCACGTAGCGCAGCGGCGAGGCCTTCTTCACCGGCAGCGGCTCGATCGGGTTGTGTGCGGTCATGGCTCAGCCCTGGCTCGGTTTGCCGGTGACGAGACCGACCTGGGACAGTTCGAGCCGGCGCAGCAGGTCCAGCACCTCGATGACTTTCTGGTACTGCACCGTGGCGTCGCCGCGCACGATCACCGGGAAGTCCGGGTTCTGCACCTTCTCGATGCGCAGGCGCTCCTCCAGCTCCGCCAGGGTCACCGGGTAGGCGTCGAGGAACACCTGGCCGCCGTCGTTGACCGAAATCGCCTTGGTCTTGGCCTCGGACAGCGACACCGCCGCGCTGGCCTTGGGCAGGTTGATCTGGATCCCGGACACCTGGGCGGTGGCGGTGAGGATGAACATCACCAGCACCACCATCAGCACGTCCACCAGCGGGGTGATGTTGATGCTGTCCACCGCTGCGTCTTCGTCATCGTCGTGGGAGGCATTTACGGACGCCATGTCAGTGCTCCTCAGGCCGGTACGGAGTGGTTGGCGTGATGGCCGCGCACGGGCGCCGCCTCGCTGGACTGGCCTTCGCCGTGCATCTCCGCCAGACGGGTGATGAACTCGTCGACGAACACGCGCATGTCGGCGCTGACTTCCTTGTTGCGGGTGATCAGCCGGTTGTAGCCGAACAGCGCCGGGATCGCGACGAACAGGCCCATGGCGGTGGCGAGCAGCGCGGCGGCCATGCCCGGTGCGATGGCGTTGATGTTGACGTCGCCGGCCATGGCCGTGCCGAGGAACACCACCATGATCCCCAGCACGGTGCCGAGCAGGCCGATGTACGGGCCGCCGGCGATGGCGTTGGACAGGGTCGAGAGCTTGGCGCTCAGGGTCTGGTTCTCACGGGTGCGCACGCCGTCCATGGAGCAGCGGATGGCCTCGATGGTGGCCGCCGACACCGACGAGGTATCGGCGCCCTGCTCGCGGCGGGTGCGGATCTCTTTGACGGCCACCAGGTACAGGCGCCACAGCGGCGAATGCTGCAGGCGCTGGGCGAGCTGGGTGTCGTCGGCGAACATTTCCAGGCGCGTGCCGACCTTGGCGAACTGCGCGCGGAAATCTTCGTTGGCGGCGGTGACGCGGCCCAAGGTGCGGTTCTTGCGGATCATGATGATCCACGACTGGAACATCATCAGCACCAGCACCGCGATGATCACCCAGGCGTCCGCCGGCACCGCGTTGAGCAAAAAGCCCAGGCTGCCGAAACCGAAGCCGGACTGTTCTTCATCGACACCGTAGGCGACCAGTTTCGACTCGGCGCCCTGGGAGGTGGCGTCGGCCAGCAGCAGCGCCGCCGGACGGGCGACCTTGGACAGGCGCAGCTCGTCGATGGCGCCGGCGAACGGCTGGTACGGACCGGCGGCAAGGTCAGCGCCGACCGCCATGACCGAATTGAACGCCGGCATCGCTTGGGCCAGCGCGACGCTTTCGCGGCCGTTGACGTACAGCGCGGTCTTGCTGCCCTCGGCGGTCAACGCCAGGTGCTGCCATTGGCCAGGGTTCAGCGGTTGGCCGGCGACGGCGCGCTGGCCGTCGATCTCCACGAACGGCACGCCCTGATTGACGCCCACCAGCAGGCTGGCGGCGCCTTCGCGGCGGGCCAGGATCAACTGCTCGCCGTTGGCCTGGTCCAGCCGCAGCCAGGCGCTGAAGGTGAACGCGCTGCCGGCGCTGTGCTGCAGCGACGGGCTGGCCGGCAGCAGCAGCGGCTGGCCGCTGAACTGCAAGGCGCGCCCCACCACGCCGTCGATGCTCGCGCCGGTGGCGCTCTGGGCGGTGTTGCCGTAGGCGGTGGTGTCCTTGGCCGGCGTGCCGGTGGCGCCGTCGAAGTGATAGAGCGCGGTGTAGTTCGGATCGAACGTCAGCTGGCCGTTGCCGGTGGCCGGGGCCTTCGGGTTGCCGTAGTACATCCAGATGTCCTGGCGTTGGCCACCCTCGACGTTCGGCACATCGACCCAGACCAGCGCCATGCCCATCAGCGCATCGAAGCTTTCGATCTGGTGGTTGAGCACGGTCTTGTCGTCGGCGGCGACGAAACGCAGATCCGAGCCGTCCTCCTTCACGCCGTCGAAGGTGAAGTTGCCGGTGTGCAGGCGCACCAGCAGCGCCGTGCGGCCCAGGGCCTGCTGGATGCCCGCGCCCTGGGGCGTGGTGTCCACGGCGATCTGCTTGCGGTAGTGCCAATCGTCCTGCCACCAGGCCTGGGCCGTGGCCGGGAGCACGAAGCCCAGGCAGATCAACAACGATAGGAAAAGGCGCTGCATGGAAAGTGCTCCTGTTAGAAAGTGGCCTGAAGGTTGAAGTGCAGGCGCGATTCCTGTTTCGAGGTGTTCGGCCCTTCGAGTAGCGGGTAGCCCCAGTCGAGGCTGCCGGACAGCCATTTGCTAAGGCTGGCGCGGGTGCCGAGGCCGACGCTGGCCAGGGCGTAGTCGGCGTCCTGGTCCGGCAGTTCGTCGCGCAGGTACAGTTGCGCGCCTTCGGCGAAGGCGTAGAAGCGCCAGTCCTGCATCCAGCCGCCGACGAACTTGGCCAGCGACGGCGTGCGCAGTTCCTGGCTGAGCAGGAAGCCGTCGTCGGCGGTGCGCTCGGCCGCCAGGTAGCCGCGCACCGAGGTCGCGCCGCCGGCGGAGAACTGCTCGTTGGAGACCAGCGGCCCGGAGGCGAGCTGGAACGCGGCCTTGCTTGCGCTCTGCCAGTCGTTGTCGAAGGTCCAGGTGAAGTTCGTGTCGCCCTTGACCACCGCGAAGCTCGGCTTGGCGCGGTAGCGCTTGTAGTCGAAGTCTTCGTCGGAACTGCCGTAGCCGAAGATGCTGCGGGTGGCGGCCACCAGGCTCAGGCCCAGGCCCAGCTGGCTCTTTTCGGTGTAGCGGTAGCCGTTGTAGGCGAAGGTGAACGGCGCGTACTTGAGCGGCACCTTGTCGCTCTCGCCGGCCAGGGTCAGGCGCTCGTCGAAGTCCTTGAAGTCGATGCCCGCCGACAGCGAGTTCGACCAACTGCCGCTGGACGGCAGCGTGTAGATCGCCGAGACCCCGTAGGAATGGCCCTTGCCCAGCACGTTGCTGCCGCCGAGGGTGGCGACGTTGCTGTCGGACTGGTAGCCGGAGAACTGCACGCTCCAGCGGTCGCTCAGCGGCGCGGTGTAGGACGCCGACCAGACCTTGGCGTTGTCGGTGTCCTGGGGTGCGGTGAAGTAAGTCAGGCTGATGCTGTGACCGAGCTGCCAGAGGTTGCTGTAGCCGAGGCTAGTGAAGGCGCGCAGCTTTTCGGTGTCGGCGCTGTAGTCGTTGTTCAGGCCGACGCTGGCGGTCCACGGGTTCTGGTCTTCGACCTGCAGGTCCACGTCCATGGTGCCGGGGCGCTGGCCTTCGCGCACCAGCGGCATGACCTGGCGGCCCGGCGTCTTGTTCAGTTGCGCCAGTTCGCCCTGCACCTTGGCGAAGTCCGGCACCTCGCCTTCCTTCAGCCCCGGGACGTTGTCGCGGATGTCCAGCGGCGAGTAGTGCTTGGCGCCGACCACCCGCACCCGGCCGACCTTGGTCTCGCTGACTTGCAGGTAGACGATGCCGTCGGCCACCGCCTGCTCCGGCAACTCGACGAACACCGATTGGTAGCCGCGATCCTGATAGGCCTTCTGCAAGGCGTCCCGCGCGCCTTCGATGTCGCTCAGGGCCTTCTGCGGGCCGAGGAACGGGTACACCGCCTCTTCGATGGCCCGCGCGTCGAGCACGGTGTTGCCGCGCACGAAGTATTCGTTGACGTCCACCAGGCGCTGCGGCGCGGTGCCCTCCTCGGCAACCGCAGGCTGCGCGCCGACCGTCACCAGCAGCCAGCCCCACAGCGCCAGCCGTGACTTGAAAATCCGTTCCACACCATTCCCCTGAATTCGCGATGGTCTACGGCGCGAAAGCGCCTTGTGTGCTGCGTCGGTCAATTGCTGGCGGCAGGCGCCCCGGCGTGCTTGCCCAGCCACGTGTGCAGCAGGGCGAAGTTCAACGAGAACTCGGGCATCTGCAGCAGCGCGCCGCAGAACACTTCGCCGATGATTTTCTGGATGAGCTGCACCGCACGCGGGTTGTTGAGCAGCGTGGCGGTGTCGCGGCTGAGGGTGCTGAAGCTCCAGACCTTCTGGTTCAGGCCAAGCCCCACGAACCAGCGGAACAGCAGGTTGTAGTTGAGCTGTTCGAACAGCTGCTGCTCGCTGGGCACCGAATACAGCAGTTGCAGGAGCAGGATGTGCATGACCGTCTGCGCGGGAATGACCCTGCCGGGCTCGGCATTGAGTTCATGCAGGAGGTCGCGGTGCTCGTCGAGCAGGTCATCGATCTGCGGGCGCAGCAGCACCAGCGAATGGCCCGGCGGAATGTAGCTGGAGACCTCCTTCAAGGCGCCCTGCCAGTCGTCCTGCGACACGATCCAGACCCACGGCGCACCGTAGCGGTACACCGACACCGGCTTCTTGCGCGCGGCCTCGACGATCTTCGACAGGCGTTGATCGAGTTCCTGCATGCCCACTTTCGAGTAGCGTTCCATAGTCCCCATTGCCTCACTCCCGGCGTCCCGCCTCGGCTTGCGAAAACAGCCCCGAAAGGCCCCTCAAGCGCGTTACATAGGCATGACCGGAATGGCGATGTGCTACCGAACTTTTGTCACAAAAGCTTCATTACCGAAGGTGGCGAAAGTGCGTGGTGAGTAGAGTTTGCGCCCGCCCCCCCCCCCTGTGGCGAGGGAGCTTGCTCCCGCTGGGCTGCGTAGCGGCCCCTGGCTTTTGAGGGCCGCTGCGCGCCCCAGCGGGAGCAAGCTCCCTCGCCACAGGGTTCCAGGTGCACGCTCCCATGCCACAGGGTTGGGCGCTTTCATCGGGGGAAAGCGGTCAGCCGTACACCGGCCAGGTATCGACGATCTTGCCCCCGCGCACCGCCAGCAGATTGCCGAACTGCAGCAGCACCGCTTCGGTCTGGGTCGGGCGCAGGAAGACCTGGTCCTCCACGTTCAACCCCACGGCGCTGGAGCCGTTGACCATCTCCTGGTTCGAACTGCGCCCGTAGACGCCGTTGCTTTGCAGCCCCGGCGGCGATTCGAACTCGGCCATCCAGTTGCCGCCGTAGATGAAGAAGGTCTGGCGCTGGTTGGTGTCCCACCAGGAGAACAGCTTCGACTTGTCGTCCAGCGCCGGGATGTTCACCGCGCCGGTGCTTTTCAGCACGGGGGTGGCGATGTAGGCGGCGGGCTCGTGCTCGACCAGCGACGGCAGGTCGTAGTGGGTCGGCTTGAGCATCGCGGTGCCCACCGACACTTCGGTGCTCAGGGTTTCGTTCTCATGCATGCGGTAGCTCGGGCTGCCGGCGGTGTTCAGGCACAGGCCGTCGTGCCACAGGGCCGGGAAGCGCTGGCGGGTGAAGTCCACGCAGCGTTGATAGATCGCCATCACCTTGGCGAACAGCTCCTCGGGCGAACCGAGGATCCCCGGCACGCCCATGCCCACGAACGGGTCGTAGCCCATGAATCCGGCGAACGACAGATGCTGCGGGTTGGCGGCGATCAGCGTGAGCATCTGCCCCAGCGTTTCCAGGTCGCCGACCCCGCCCCGGTGCAGCCCCACATCCAGCTCGATGTTGACCAGCATCCGCGTGCCCAGCCCCTGGGCCAGCGCCAGGTACTGCTGCAGGCGTTCGGGGCCGTCGAGCAGCCATTGCAGTTGCTTCGACGGGTCGAACGGGCCCTGGTGGGTCTGGTAGAACAGCTCGGCGGAGCGCACCGGCAACGGCTTGCCGAGCAGGATGTCGGACTGCGGGAACGTCACCGCGTCATGGTTGAGGAACGGCTGGTGGAACGACATCAGCCGCCGGGTGCCGGCACGCTGGGCGATGTAGCTCAACAGCCCCGGCGACGGCAGGGATTTCTCCACCAGCCGCAGGTGCTTGCCCGCCCGTTTGACCGAACGCACCACCACGTCGATGTTGTGGTCCAGCCGGTCCAGGTCGATCAGCATCACCGGGCGCATCGGCCCGCGGGCCTTGAGTTCGCGGTTCAGTTCGCGGAAATAGTCGCTGTAGGGCCCGCCCCGGTCACCGGGCCGCAACAACGCGCCCACACCGACCAGCAGCACGCCGACACCCAAGGTGCCCAACAGGAAATTGCGTCGGTCGACGGCCATCAGCTCACCCCCAGAATCGACGACAGATGGGCATTGAGGAACTTGCCCTGCGGATCCAGCGCCTGGCGCACGTCGACGAACTCACGCCAGCGCGGATACAGCGGCTGCAGCGTGCGGGCGTTGAGCGTGTGCAACTTGCCCCAATGCGGCCGGCCGTTGTACTTCCAGAAGATCGGTTCGACCGCGGCGAAGAAGTTGTGGTGATCCATCTGGTAATGCTGATGCACCGAGATCGAACAGCTGTCGCGGCCCTCGAACATGCTCAGCGGAATGTCGTCGGCCTTGACGTAGCGGTACTCGATGGGAAACCAGGTGCGCAGGTCCTTGTCGCGGATCAGCTTGAGGATCTCGCGCAGGCAGGCGGGCCCGTGCTCCGCCGGCACCGAATACTCCATCTCGTTGAAGCGCACGGTGCGCACGTTGGCGTAGATGTCGAACGAGTCGCCCACCCGGTCATCGAAACTGGCCAGGTGGCGCAGGCTGTTGAGCAGCGAGCTGCGCAGGTCGGGGAAGTCGCTGCCGTACTTGTCGAGCTTCTCGATCAGGGTCACGAACTCGTTGCCGCCCTCCTCTTCGGGGCTGATCGGCGGCGTGGCCGGGTCGCTGGTCTCGTTGAGGGCGATGGACAAGGCGTAGTCGGAATGGGTGACCACGAGCATTTCCCAGTGCTGGTTCTCCGAGGTGTTCTTGTCGAGGTCCTCCAGCAGCTCTTCGGTCTTGGCGATCCACTGGCGTTCGCGCAGGCGGTAGGCCGGACGGTTCTGCAGACGGATCTTGGTGGCCACGCCGAGGGCGCCGAGGGACACGCGGGCGGCGTTGAACACCTCGGGGTGGCGCTGGCTGTCGCAGTCCAGCACCTGGCCGTCGGCGCTCACCAGTTGCAGCCCGCAGACGTGGGCGGAATAGGACTGGAAGGTCTTGCCGGTGCCGTGGGTCGAGGTCGAAATCGCCCCGGCCAGGGTCTGGTAGTCGATGTCGGCCATGTTGTGCAGGGCCTGGCCGATGTCCTTGAGCGGCTGGCCCATGCGCGACATCGGCGTGCCGGCGGCGAACTCGGCCTGCAGGGTGTTCGGGTCGTGGTTGAGCAGGCCGTTGAAGTAGCTCAGCGACAGCAGCGTGCCGTCGGTGGGCACCAGCGCGCTGAAGGAATGCGCCGAGCCCACCGGGCGGATCCTGCCCGGTGCCTGGCGGATGGCCTGGCTCAACTCGTCAAGGTTCTTGGGCGCCAGCCGCGCCGCCGGCAGGCAGCTCTGCCCGCCCGACCAGTTGCGCCAGGGAATCAGCCGTGGCGCGCGCATCAACTGGCCCAATGCCGGGTTCGCCGCCAGCGCGCTGAACGCGCCGACGATGCTCGCCCGTTGCAGCAACTGACGCCGTGTCAGATCCATCGTCATGCGGGCACCCTTATTGTGGAATCGGTTGGTCGGCCATGAAGCCGATCAGTTGCAGGAATTGCTCTTCCGAGCACTCCACGCACTGGCCCATCGGCGGCATGCCGTTGTAGCCGTTGATGGCGTGGTCAAGCAGTGTGTCGCCGCCCTGGCGCACGCGCGGCTCCCAGGCCTTGCGGTCGCCGGTCAGCGGTGCGTTGGCGGCGGGGTTGGCGTGGCAGAGCTGGCAGGTGTTGGCGTAGATCTGCGCCAGCGCCGGATCGGTGGGCACGGCGGTACGGGCGATGCCGGCGGCGGCAGGCGGGCTGGCGTCATCGCCGCAGCCCCCCACGGCTACGGCCATCAGCAGCGGAAGCAGGAATCGGGCGGCCCCCATGGCAATCCTCGCGTGTGGCGCCGCGCCCGTGGCGGCGGCGCCTTTGTTGTTGTGGTCAAGGCAGGGTCAACCTTAAGCCAGCGACACGCGACGGTTGAGGGCATTGCGGGCCAGCGAGGGGGCATCCGGGGCCAGGGCGCTGTTGCGCGAACGGCATTTGCCTTGCGGCGCCCCGGCCGGCGCCATCGCGGGCAAGCCCGCTCCCACAGGTTAGGCGGCGCTTACAACACTTGTGAACGACAGAGAACCTTGTGGGAGCGGGCTTGCCCACGATGGCGGCAGGTCAGCCAGCCATCAACTCACTGACACTCACTCATCGCGAGCAGGCTCGCTCCCACAGGGTGCTGCGTTGAACACAAATGCTGCATTCGGCCGCTCCCTCCTGTGGGAGCCAGCCTGCTGGCGATGGCGTCGGGTGAGCCGACCATTGAGCACCTGACACTCCGCCATCGCGGGCAAGCGGCTCTGTTTCGCGCCTTTGCCTGACCCGCACGGGTTTAACTCCGGGGCCGTTCAGGCGTATAACCACTGAAGCCTTTTCCAATCCGCACGCCGACATCATTTACAGGGTAGTGACATGACCTCAGCAAACATCCTTGGCAACCTGTTCCCATCTGTCAGCGACATCCCGGAGAAATACCGCCTCGACGGCCAGACCGAGCAACGCGAATACCTGGTCGACGGCCAGTTGCGCCGCTGGGACGGCCCGCTCGCCACCGTGCGCAGCCCCGTGTATCTGCACGGCGACAGCGGCGACGAACAGGTGATCCTCGGCAGCACGCCGCTGCTGGACGCCGACACCGCCCTCACCGCCCTCGACGCCGCCGTGCGCGCCTACGACCGGGGCCAGGGCCTGTGGCCGACCATGCGGGTGGCCGAGCGCATCCAGCACGTCGAGGCGTTCCTGGGGCGCATGCGCCAGCAGCGCGACGCGGTGGTGAAGCTGCTGATGTGGGAGATCGGCAAGAACCTCAAGGATTCGGAAAAGGAGTTCGACCGCACCTGCGACTACATCGTCGACACCATCAACGCCCTGAAGGAACTCGACCGCCGCTCCAGCCGCTTCGAGCTGGAACAGGACACCCTCGGCCAGATCCGCCGCGTGCCGCTGGGCGTCGCGCTGTGCATGGGCCCCTACAACTACCCGCTGAACGAGACCTTCACCACGCTGATCCCGGCGCTGATCATGGGCAACACTGTGGTGTTCAAACCGGCCAAGCTCGGCGTGCTGCTGATCCGTCCGCTGCTCGAAGCCTTCCGCGACAGCTTCCCGACCGGCGTGATCAACGTGATCTACGGCAGCGGCCGGGAGACCGTCAGCGCCCTGATGGCCAGCGGCAAGATCGACATCTTTGCCTTCATCGGCACCAACAAGGCCGCCAGCGACCTGAAGAAGCTGCACCCCAAGCCGCACCGCCTGCGCGCCGCCCTGGGCCTGGACGCGAAGAACCCCGGCATCGTCCTGCCGGAGGTGGATCTGGACAACGCCGTCAGCGAGGCGGTCACCGGTTCCCTGTCGTTCAACGGCCAGCGCTGCACGGCGCTGAAGATCCTCTTCGTCCATGAGGACGTGGTCGACCGCTTCATCGAGAAATTCAACGCCAAACTGGCCAGCCTCAAGCCAGGCATGCCGTGGGACAGCGGCGTGGCGCTGACGCCGTTGCCGGAGTCGGGCAAGGTCGACTACCTGCACGGCCTGGTGGCCGACGCGGTGAGCAAGGGCGCGGCGGTGGTCAACCCCAACGGCGGCGAGGCCCGCGCGTCGTTCTTCTACCCGGCGGTGCTGTACCCGGTGACGCCGCAGATGCGCGTCTACCAGGAAGAGCAGTTCGGCCCGGTGGTGCCGATCGTGCCGTACCGTCACCTCGATACGGTGATCGACTACGTGCTGGAGTCCGACTTCGGCCAGCAGCTGAGCCTCTTCGGCACCAACCCGGTGGCGATCGGCCGTCTGGTGGACACCTTCGCCAACCAGGTCGGCCGCATCAACCTCAACGCCCAGTGCCAGCGCGGCCCGGACACCTACCCGTTCAACGGCCGGAAAAACTCCGCCGAAGGCACGCTGTCGGTGCACGACGCGTTGCGGGTGTTTTCGATCCGCACCCTGGTGGCGACCAAGTTCCAGGACAACAATAAGGATCTGATCAGCGAGATCATCCGCGGGCGGGACTCGAACTTCATCGCCACCGACTACATCTTCTGAGGAGCGAACGCCGCTGAGCACCTTCAGCCCCCACCGCTGGCCGCCGCTGCTGCGGCGGATCCTGCGGCCGCTGCTGGACCCTTACCGGCGCTACCGGCATGCCCGGCTGATCCACGCCGTGCGGGTGGCGCTGGGGCTGCTGGCGACCATCGCACTGACCACCGGCATCCACCTGCCCCACGGCGAGTGGGCGTCGGTGACCATGCTGGTGGTGATCGGCGGTCTGCAGCATCACGGCAACATCGGCAAGAAAGCCGCCGAACGCGCCACCGGCACCTTGATCGGCGCCGGCGTGGGCCTGGCGCTGGTGGCGCAGCAGGCCTGGCTCGGCCTGCCGTGGTTGACCTACTTCGCCATGGCCGTGGTCTGCGGCTTCTTCTCCTATCACGCCATCGGCAAGGGCGGCTACACCGCCCTACTCTCGGCCATCACCGTATTCATCGTCGCCGGCCACGGCGACAACCCCATCACCGACGGGCTGTGGCGCGGGGTCGACATCCTGATCGGCATTGCCCTGGCCCTGGCCTTTTCCTTCGCGTTGCCGCTGTACGCGGTGTATTCGTGGCGCTACAACCTGGCCGACGCCTTGCGCGACTGCGCGACGGTGTACGGACGGATCATCGGCGGCCAGCCGGTCAACGCCGATGAGCACCTGAAGCTGATGAACCGCCTGAACGCGGCGATGGTGCAGCTGCGTTCGCTGATGCCGTCGGTGTCCAAGGAAGTGAACGTGTCGATGACCGAACTGGATGCGATCCAGCGCAACCTGCGCCTGTGCATCAGCACCCTGGAGATCCTCGGCAACACCCGGCCGGACGCCAGCGACCCGCACGCCATGGCCCATCTGCAAGCGGCGCTGAAGGCCGAGCACCGGCACGTCCGCGTGCAGTTGATCGGCATGGCCCGGGCGCTGAAGTCCGGCGCCGTCAAGCGCCTGGATCGCCCGATGGCGCTGCCGGACGCGAGCCTCGACGCACCGGTCTACAGCCCGCTGGACGGTTACCGTCTGCTGACCCGGCAACTGGCGGCCAACATCGGCGACATGCGCCAGCGCCTGGCGAAGTCCGCCCCGCGCTGGAACCTTTGAGGACTACTGCGCGGCCAGGCGCCGCGGTTTCAGGCCCCAGCCCTGCTGCATGCCGGCGGCGGCCAGCAGAATCGCCGCCACACCCACCCATTGCAGGGTCTCCAGGCGATGGCCGAAGGCGAACCAGTCGACGAAGATCGCCGCAATCGGGTAGATGAACGACAGGGCGCCGGTCAGCGCGGTCGGCAGTTTCTGGATCGCGCCGTACAGCAGCACATACATCAGCCCGGTGTGGACGATGCCGAGCGTCACCAGGCTGGCCCACGCGTTCGGCGTCTGGGGCAGCGCGGAAAAGTGCGCGAACGGCGCCAGCGCCAGCACGCCGGTGCACACCTGGATCAGCGCGATCAGGTGCGGCGGCGTGCCGGTGAGGCGCTTGATGATCAACGCCGCGATGGCATAAAGAAACGCCGCGCCCAGCGCCAGGGCGATGCCCGTCAGATAGTCGTTGCCGCTTTCGCCCTGCCCGCCGTGGGCGCTGACGATGGCCAGCATGCCCATGAACGACACCGCCAGCCAGAACAGTTTCTGCACGGTGATCTTCTCGCCGAGGAACAGCGCCGCCAGCCCCACCAGCATGAACGGCTGCACGTTGTACACCGCCGTGCCGATGGCGATCGAGGCCCGCGAATAAGAGGCGAACAGCAGCACCCAGTTGCCGACGATCGCCAACCCGCTGAGCACCGCCAGCAGGAAGGTGGTGCGGGTCAGGATGCCCGGCCGCAGAAAGCCGAACGCGGCACAGACCAGCAGCAAGGTGCCGGCGCCGAACACGCAGCGCCAGAACACCACATCCAGCACCGGTTGTCCGGACACCAGCACGAACCAGCCGATCGTCCCGGAAATCAGCATGGCGGCGGTCATTTCGAGTGAGCCGCGGCGGAGGGTCTTGTCCATTTTCAATCTCCTGTGTTGTGGCCAAAGTATGCCAAGCCGTACCGACACCTCTCCAGCGCAAAAAGAAGGCTAAACTGAAGATCCGCCTTTTTTATCGAGGGTGGTTTCCATTCCCTGCCTAATGCCGGAGCCGCACCATGACCGACGACATCGACCAGATCCTCATCGGCGCCTTGATGGAGGACTCGCGCCGTTCGCTCAAGGCGCTGGCGCAGATCAGCGGCCTCTCCTCCCCCAGCGTGGCCGAACGGCTGAAACGGCTGGAGGAGCGCGGCGTGCTCAAGGGCTACACCGTGGAGATCGACCCGAAGTGTTTCGGCTACCAGTTGCAGGCCATCGTCCGGGTGCGGCCGCTGCCGGGGCAGTTGCAGGAGGTGGAGCGGCAGATCCTGTCGATCCCCGAATTCACCGAGTGCGACAAGGTCACCGGCGAGGACTGCTTCATCGCCCGCCTGCATGTGCGCTCGATGGAACAGCTGGACACGTTGCTCGACCGCCTCAACACCCTGGCCGAGACCAATACCGCCATCGTCAAGAAGACCCCGGTGAAACGACGGTTGCCGCCGATGAACTGAGTGCTTTGGCGGCAGGATCGGCGTAGATTGAGATTTTTCCGGCGAAGGAATCGCGACATGAGACTTCTGGCGATGGGGCTGGCGGCATTGATGCTCGCCGGCTGCGGGACGGTGCAGACGGTGGCGCGCACCGATCAGACTTCCGTGGACTACCTCAAGGACAAGAAAACCTACTGCGGCGCCGTACCGCGGATCTACAGCGGCGTGACATTCGATTTCTGTCAGTTGCATGCCGAGCTGGGAGAAGGCGTTGACGCCTTCGACTACAACAACGCGTCACTCGGCTTGCTGATCGATGCGGCCGCGTCCGGAGTGCTGGACACCCTGCTGTTGCCCTACACGGTCTACCGGCAGCAGACCGACGGCAGCATCGTCATCAACTGATTGGGCCTCCTGCGTTTTCACAGGCAACAAAAAACCCGCCGAGGCGGGTTTTCTGTTGTTGCGACAGCCGATCAGTCGTCGCGGCCCAGAATGCCGAACAGTTGCAGCAGGCTGACGAACAGGTTGTAGATCGATACATACAGGCTGATGGTGGCCATGATGTAGTTGCGCTCGCCGCCGTGGATGATCGCGCTGGTCTGGAACAGAATGCAGACCGACGAGAACAGCACGAAACCTGCGCTGATCGCCAGCTGCAGACCGCTGATCTGGAAGAAGAAGCTGGCCAGCGTCGCGCCCAGCAGCACGAAGAAGCCGGCGGTGATGAAACCGCCCAGGAAGCTCATGTCCTTGCGGGTGATCAGCACATAAGCCGACAGGCCGCCGAACACCAGGGCGGTCATCGCGAATGCGGAGCTGACGACTTCAGCGCCGCCCTGCATGCCCAGGTAACGGTTGAGGATCGGGCCGAGCAGGAAGCCCATGAAACCGGTCAGGGCAAACGCCGACACCAGGCCCCAGGCCGAATCGCGAAGCTTGTTGGTGAGGAAGAACAACCCGTAGAAACCGATCAGCACCACGAAGATGTTCGGGTAACCGACGCGCATCTGCTGGGCCACGAACGCCATCACACCGCTGAATGCGAGGGTGAGCGCCAGAAGGCCGTAGGTGTTGCGCAGGACGCGGCTAACTTCTAGCTGCTCGGCCTGCACGCCGTTGTGAACTGCGTAATCCTGTTCGCGCATGGCGACACTCCTGTTGGTTTGAAACGTTCAGTCGCAAAGATGATAACAGACGCTCTGTAACAAGCCATGCACAGAGTTTGACAGTGTGTTTCATTCAGGTATTATGGCGCCCGCAACGCAAACGGAGGTGTGGCCGAGTGGTTTAAGGCAACGGTCTTGAAAACCGTCGACTGTAACAGGTCCATGAGTTCGAATCCCATCGCCTCCGCCATCTTATGTACGACAAAGCCCTGATTATTCAGGGCTTTGTCGTTTCTGGCGACAGGGTTTAGCCAGCACTTGAGGCGTCTTGAAACCAAGCTGCCGAAGTCAACTGAACAGCGCAGTCGAACACCCGCACGGCAGAATGTGGGCAGAGCCCTGGTGCAGCGTTTGCTGGAACAGGCGGCTCAACGGTTTCGGGTCGTGCGTCTATCTACAGACACACCAGAAGGCGCCACCTTCTACCTTCGCTGCGGGTTTCACCCCATACAGGATGCGTGCGCGACTCATCAGAAATCATTGTGAAAGGTACCTCCTATGGCCTCGGCCAAGTCTGAGTGAAGTCCCTGGAGGGGGTCACTATTGATGTACGCCACAAATGAGCCCCCCCTGCTGTACGAATCCCCCGGTGACGCCCTCTCACTCGCCAATAGTAGCCTTCAGCCCCAACCGCACCCGCTGGGACAACCCCGCCTGCAAGGCAAACGCCACCACCACCGTCGCCGGCGCAGAAAAACTGCTCACTCCACCACCGGCAAACATCAACGCCAGCCCCAGCGCCGTCGCGCCGAACCATGCGCTCAACCCGACCGGATTGAATGCCGCCACTCGCTCCAGCGCCGCCCCATCATTGCGTCCGCAGAGAATCTGCGCCAAGGCCACGCCGACCCAGGCCACCACGAAAATCCCCTGATAGGCCAACGCCTTGAGAAGGTAGGCGAACACGTCCGCCAGCATCAGCCCGTAGACGACCACACCGACCACCAATGCCCACATCAGGTACGAACCGCGTACGCCGAAGCGGCCGAAGAATGCCTGCATGTTCAAGGTGGCCAGATAGTAGTTCGCGGTGTTGATGCGGGTTTGCGTGGCCCAGACGAACAGCAACCCCCACAGGCCCATCAACTGCAGGATCGCCATCACCACCGAGACTTCATTCAGCGCGCCCTCATGGGGAATGCTGCTGACCAGGTAGATTCCCGCCGCACCGTTGAGCAAGAACGTCACCGCGTAGAACGGCATGCCGAAGTTCCAGCGGCCGTGGTATTCGGCGTCTTCAGGTTGGCCGAAACGCGCGTAGTCGAAGGTGAACAGCATCAGGATCCAGACGCCCATGTAGGCGACGAAGCAGTGCCACCAGCCGAACGCGTCGGGGGTGGCCGGGCCGAAATCCAGCCATTGCGGCTGGTAGCCATAACGGCTGACCGACAGCCCCACCGCCACCAGCAGCCCGCCGAGGTACACGGGCAGCAGAACGCCGTTAAGCTTGTCGAGCCAGTGCTGCACGCTGCCGAGGATCATCGGTACGCTGTACAACACCACGGCCAGAGCCGCCAGCGGATAGATCAGTTGCGGATACAGGTGATTGAGCGCCACGGCGATCACCGAGCCTTCGAACACCGCGTAGTAGATCGCCGTGGAAAAGAAGATCAGCGTCGCCAGGCTGGCGCCGGTGCTGCCGAACAACAGCCGTGAGAACAAGGCCACCGACAAGCCGCTGCGGATCGCGAAACGGCTGAGCACACTGTTGACCAAGCCGTAGCTGATCACCGACAGCACCATGCCGATCAGCGCATTGCGCGCACCGAACGACAACGCCAGCGACGCGCCGACGACGATGTAGAACATCGCGCTGCACACCGCCCACCAGGCCATGGTCAGCGACAGTCGCCCCATGCGCGCTTCGGCCGGTACGGGATGATGGGCCGGGTCTTGCCCGGTTTGACTCGATTGCGATAAAGCAGCCATATGCGTGAACTCCAGAACCAGTCAAAGGTTGAAGCGCGGGCAGCCGTCACCGCACCGGAGTGCGGCGTTGGCTCACCGTTTGGCATGGCCCGCGCGATGCGGCGGGCAGAATCAGGAAGGGAACAGCTTGCTCAGGCAGCTGAGTTTTTTCTTATAGGAACGTCGCGCTTCCAGCGCCTCTTCGAGGGTCACCGCGACAAAGCGGGCCTTCTGGTTGGGTTGCATCTGGCCGATCAAGTCGAGGTCGGCGCTGATCACCGTGCCGATCATCGCGTAGCCGCCACCGGACACCGCGTCGCGGTGCAGGACAATCGGCTCAAGCCCCGCCGGCACCTGGATCGAGCCGATCGGGTAGCAACTGTCGACGATGTTCGACGGATCGGAACCGGCGCCGAACGGCTGTTCGCGGGGCTGGAAGCTCAGCGCACTGCCGCCCTTGAAGCGATAGCCGATGCGGTCGGCCTCCGAGCCCACCGTCCAGGGCTCGGCGAAAAAGCTCTTCGCCGCGGATTCACTCAGGCGCTCGTAATACAGCCCCGGCACGACGCGCAGGGTGATTTCGCCGCCCAGCGATTGGCGCAACGCCATGGGCAGGCTGGCCCCGGCTCGGCCCTTGCCGCTGGCGGTGCCGATCGGCAATTCGTCGCCGGCGACCAGTCGGCGCCCCGCAAAGCCACCCAGCCCACCCAACGCATAGGTCGAACGGCTGCCGAGCACCACCGGCACATCGATGCCGCCCGCCACCGCCAGATAGGCCCGGGCGCCGGCCTTCGGAAAATCGAAACGCAGCACCTGCCCGGCCTTCACCTCGAACGCCGTGTCGTGGTGCATTTCCACACCGTCGACACGCGCCGTCATGTGCGCACCGCAGACCGCCACCAGCGCGTCCTGCTGAAACTCCAGCTCAGGCCCGAGCAACGTGCACTCCAGCGCAGCCAGGCCCGCGGGGTTGCCGACCAGTTGGTTGGCCGCGCTCAAAGCGTATTGATCAAGCGCCCCCGAAGGCGGGATGCCCAAGTGGTAATACCCTTCGCGCCCCTGATCCTGCACGGAGGTGGCCAGGCCGGGTTTGAGTACCTTGATCATGCCAGCACCTCCTGCAACGACTTGGGATAACCGATCGGATCGGCGAGGAACGCATCCAGGGAAAACTCCACCGGACGAATCCGCAAATCAAAGCGCCCGGCGTCCACCTCAGCGACCGCACGGTCGTAGGCGTCACGGTCGATCGGCTTGAACTGAACGATGTCCCCCGGGCGGAAAAACACCATGTGTTCCTTCAAGTACGCGAGGTGCTGATGCGGGTCGTAGATCGGTGCCGGCGTGACGCCGAACATCTGATAGCCACCGGCACCGCGCACCGAGTAGATGCAGCCGAAGCAACCGCCATGGCCGAGGGTCAGCTTCGGTGTATCGGTGCGCGGCCGCAGGTACTTCGGCACCTGCAACTGACGCTCGCGTTCAACCATCTGGAACATGAACGGCAGCCCGGCCACGAAGCCGACCATCGAGACGAACCACGGTGCGCCGCTGTGGGCGGCGATGAACGCATCGACGTCCGCCAGACCGTTGATCCGCGCGGCGTACTCAAGGTCGGTGGCGCTGGGATCCTGATGCCGGTCGCGGAAACGCATCAGGGTTTCGTGGGTCCACGGGTCGTTGTACAGCACCGGAATCTCGATGATCCGTGTCTGCAATGTGCGCTCGGAAACGGCCTCGGCTTCGGCGCCCTTCACCGCTTCCAGCAACGCATGCGGAGCAATGCGGTCCGGGTCGAAACGGATCTGGAACGACGCGTTGGCCAGGCACACGTCGAGCACGCCATCCAGCGCCAGGCGCTCCACCGCGCGGGTGACGGCCAGCCCCTTGAAGAACGCGTCGAGGGACATGCTGTCGCTGACCTCGGCAAACAGATGCTCATCGGCACCGAAGCTGTAGCGGATCGGCGTGCTCATGCTTGACCTCCATGGCGGCGCGCCGCCAGCCAGGTTTCCAGGGTGCCGGTGTGGAAGTCGGCGCTGTGCAGCCACGCTTGCTCGAGCAATTCGCTGTGCAGCGTCAGGGTGCTGGCCATGCCGGACAGTGTGGTCTGTTCCACCGCTGCCCTCGCCCGACGCAATGCTTCGGCGCGGTCAGCACCGTGCACGATCAACTTGGCCAGCAGCGAGTCATAGTAAGGCGGCACGCGGTAGTATTGATACAGGTGAGTGTCGACACGAATGCCTTCGCCCTGCGGCCAGATCAGTTCCTCGACCAGACCGGGACTCGGGAAGAAGTCGCGCTGCGGATCTTCGGCGTTCAAGCGCATCTGCAGCGCGGCGCCGTTGAGTTGAATGTCACTCTGCTTGAAACCCAGCGGTTCGCCGCCTGCAATGCGCAACATGGCCTGGACCAGATCGATGCCGGTGATCAACTCGCTGACCGGGTGCTCGACCTGAATCCGCGTGTTCATCTCGATGAAGAAGAACTCACCGGTTGCGTCGTCATACAGATACTCCAGCGTGCCGGCGCCCTTGTAGCCCAGGGCTTCGGTCAGGCGCACAGCACTGGCGCAGAGGGTTTCCCGCTGCTGTTGGCTGAGCACCGGCGACGGTGCCTCTTCGAAAATCTTCTGCCGACGGCGTTGCAGTGAGCACTCGCGCTCGAACAAATGCACCGCGTGCTGACCGTCGCCCAACACCTGCACTTCAATGTGCCGGGCCTGACCGATAAACCGCTCAAGGTACACCGCGCCGTTGCCGAACGCAGCCTGGGCTTCGCGCTGGGAACGGGGAAACTCTTCAGCAAGCTGCGCAGCGTTTTCCGCCAGGCGAATACCACGCCCGCCGCCACCGGCCGAGGCCTTGATCAGCAACGGGAAACCGACGGTTTCAGCAGCCTTGAGCGCTGACTCAAGATCAGACAGCTCGCCCGGCGACCCCGGCACCACCGGCACCCCCGCCGCCAGCGCGGTGCGCCGGGCTTCGGCCTTGTCGCCCATGCGCCGGATCGTCTCTGCGCTCGGGCCGACGAAAATCGCGCCGGCCGCCACCACCGCTTCGGCGAACTCCGCGTTCTCCGAGAGAAAGCCGTAACCCGGGTGTACCGCGTTGGCGCCTGTGGCTTTCAAAGCACCGAGCAAGGCTTCGACATTCAGATAGCTTTTATCGGCGCGCGCCGGGCCGAGGACGTGTACCTCATCGGCCATGCGCGCGGCGAGGGAATCGACGTCCGCTTCACTGCACGCGGCCACAGTGGGAATCCCCAGCTCCCTGGCGGCGCGAATAATCCGCACCGCAATTTCGCCACGGTTGGCGATCAACAATTTATGAATACCTTGGGTCATGATCACGCCCTCACTCGTCGTCGAGCGTTGCGATGACTTGACCCGGTTCCACCGGATCGCCGTCTTCCACCAGAAATGCGCTGAGGCGACCGGCCGTCCCGGCGGTCAGTTCGGAAAACTGCTTCATGACCTCGATCAGGCCGATCACCGTGTCGGCGCTGACCTGCGCGCCCGGCTCGACGTAGTTCGCCGATTCCGGCGTGGCTTTGCGATAGAAGGTCCCGGGCAACGGGGTGATTACAGTGCGTTCGGCCATGTCTGTTCCTTTTGGAATAGTTGTAGAAAGGCAGGCAAAAAATCCATGGATGGGGCAACCTTGGCGTCTGTGTGCCAGGTGTTTTCGCGGGCGATCAGCGCGGTGCGCGCACCTCGATCCCGGCGTTGTCGAGCGCCGTGCGGGTGGCCTCGACCAGCGCCAGGGCGCCCGGGGTGTCGCTGTGCAGGCAGATGGAATCGAATTCGATGGCCAGGTCTTCACCCTCCACCGTGCGCACCACGCCTTGCTGGCAGGCGCGCAATACCCGCGCGGCGACGTGTTCCGGGTCGTAGGCACGCACGTTGCGGGTGAAGACGATGGAGCCGCTGAGGTCGTATTCGCGGTCGGCGTAGAACTCGCGGATCACCGGTTGGCCGAGTTCTGTGGCGACCCGCCAGATCACCGAATCCGGCATGCAATACAGCAGCAGGTCCGGCTCCAGGCGCTGCAGGTTTTCCACCAGCAGACGCGCCGCCTCCTCGTCCCGCGCCAGGTGCATATAGAGCGCGCCGTGGGGTTTGATGTGTTGCAGCGCCACGCCTTGAACCCGAGCCAGTTCACGCAGGGCGCCCAACTGGTAGAGCATGTCGTCGACCAGTTCCTGAGCCGGTGCGTTGATGTGCCGACGGCCGAAACCGACCAGATCGCGAAACCCCGGATGCGCGCCGATGGCCACGCCCAGGCGCTTGGCCTGTTCGACGGTGCGGCGCATGGTGCCCGGGTCGCCGGCATGAAAACCGGTGGCGATGTTGGCCGAGCTGATGAAGCCCATCAGTTCGTTGTCGACACCGTCGCCGATGGTCCATGGGCCAAAGCCTTCACCCATGTCCGAGTTGAAATCTACTGCTTGCATGACGCTTACTCCTGACGCTTGTGACTTCATGCAGGTCAAAGTAGATTCCCGATCACCCCTTGGGAAGATCTATTAACAGATAGGTCATCTTCTGAAAAACAGATAGCCTGAAAACCGCGACCTCGCCGACCGGAGTGCCCATGTCACTGACCTTGCGCCAAGTGCGCTATTTCGTCGCCACCGCCGAGATCGGGCAGATCTCCCAGGCGGCGATTCACCTGAACATTTCCCAGTCGGCGGTGACCACGGCGATCAAGGAACTGGAAGGCCTACTCGGCACGTTGCTGTTCCAGCGCTCGGCGCAAGGCATGAGCCTGACCGACGCCGGGCGGCACTTCCTGAACCGGGCCTACGTGATTCTGCGCAGCGTCGACGACGCCTTGAACAGCCCGCTGCCGGACATCCGCGCCAGCGGCGTGCTGCGCCTGGCAGCGAGCTACACGGTGTTCGGCTACTTCCTGCCGCACCACCTGCAGCGGCTGGAACACTGGCATCCCGACGTCACCATCGAAGTCCACGAGCAGGAACGCCAAGCCATCGAACAAGGCCTGCTCGAAGGCCGCTTTGACATGGCCGTGGTGCTCACCGCCAACCTCACCCACCCGGACATCGTCTCGGAGACGCTCTTCAACTCCGAACGCCGGTTATGGCTGCCCAGCCACCATCCCCTGTGCGAGCGCTCGGCGGTCAGCCTGGCCGACGTGGCGAAAGAACCCTTCATTCTGCTGACCGTCGACGAGGCCGAACAAAGCGCCATGCGCTACTGGGAAAATGCTCGCCAGCAACCCAACGTGCGCGTCCGCACCAGCTCAGTGGAAGCCGTGCGCAGCATGGTCGCCAACGGCAGCGGTGTGGCGATCCTGTCGGACCTGGTGCACCGCCCCTGGTCGCTGGAAGGCAAACGCATCGAAACCCTGACCATCACCGACAAAGTCACCCCGATGAGCGTCGGCCTGGCGTGGCACCGCGAACAGGCGTTCAGCCCGGCGATGCATGCGTTTCGCAATTATTTCCATGATGCGTTTTTGGCGCCGCAGCAGTTGTCTGCGCGGCGCTGAAAGAGGTCGAGACGATGGCCTGGTTTGGTGGATTTTTGTGGTGCGGTTTTGAGGCGTTTTGCGTGGTTGTGGCGCGAGGGGTTACTCTTCAATAAGGTCTAGTCACTGAACGCCCACTTAAGCATCGGCAGATACCGGGGCTCGCCACATACTGGACGTGGTACATCGCGCACATACTGTGCACCGAGCAGCTCGTAGAAGCCCCGAGCCGACGGGTCCGACTCTACCGCTAGAGTGCTCACGCCCAGCCCTCGCACTACAGCCAGAGCATGCCCCACCAGGCGCCGACCGTGACCACTTCCCATAGACTGCGGGTCGACCCAGCAATGTTCCAACTGCCAGCCGTCCTCGCCGTTCTCAAGCCCATAAAAGCCCAGTAGTTGGCCATCCACTGCGACCAGCACCGCGTATTGGCCGGTCATTTGCCCGGGGTGGAAAGTCAGCGCGGCCTCCCATGCCTTCATCCAGGCTTCGGGGTATCCCCAATGGGCCTTGCTGCGCTGAGCCAAAGCACTGAGCGCCCGCGCATCAGCCCCCCGGGATGGGCGAAGGGTCGGCGTGTCGTCCTCCAGCAAAGCTCGCCCCGCCGGGTCAGTGGCCAGCAGGCTGTACTGGTGCAGGTTGAGGAAGCGCCCGTTCTTGTATTCCACATCCCGCAGGGTTCCCTCCAACACGAAGCCGAGCCGCTCCAGCAAACCGGTGCTGGCGGGGTTCTCTGGCTCAACATCTGCGTGGATGCGGTGTACGCCGAGGGTGCTCAGGGCAAAGCGGAGGATGGTGGACAGGCAGTCGCGCATCAGCCCCCGTCCCCAGTGTTCCGGCATCAGCCAATAGCCGATTTCCAGGCTGCGATCGGAGTGTGACCAATCATTGAAACCGCAGGCGCCTACCAGTTCGTTCCGCCCCGGCAAGGTAACGCCCCACCAAATGCCCCGGTGCTCTTCCAGCAGCGCGTCATACCAGCGCATCTGTTCGTCCGTCGCTTCGAGGTTGTCGTAAGACACGCCGTAGTGGGCAACTACCTGCGGGTTGGAAAGCCCGGCAAAAATCGCCTCGACGTCATTGCGATAAATCCGTCGCAGCGTGCAACTGGGCAGGAAGAACTCGGGAAAGTCGACAGCAAGGTCCATCATATTCTTATCCAGGGCTGGGTCAGTGCAAAAATGTTCGCAGCAAAGGGCGTGGGAGTAAAAGGACAGTCAGGAGGCTATCGGGCGGAACAGTCCCAAAAGAAGTCATTGGTAAAGAGGGGACGGATCTATTTTCTGAAAGTAGATCCGTCCCCTTTCTATGCCGCCCGGCGATGCATGCGTTTCGCAATTATTTTCACGAGCGTCTTTGGTGCCGCAGCAGTTGTCAGCGCGGCGGTGAAAGTGGTCGAGACGATGGCCTAGTTTGGTGGATTTTTGTGGTGAGGTTTTGAGGCGTTTTGTGTGGTTGTGACGCTAAGATTTTGGCCGTTTCGTGCCCTTTAGAAGGGATAGCGAATGGCTGTGGACTCAACCGGTCGATTCAACGCTGTGTTAGCAACAGGGAATTGGGCACCTGAGTGAGTTCATTTCGTCGGAAAGCCCCGAACAAAGAGGCCGGAGTGCAGTCAGACCGGGATCTCAACCCCCGCCCCTGGAGGCGTATCGATCATGAAGAAAACCCTGGTTGTTGCAGCAGTCTGTGCATTCGCGCTTGGCGCCACGGCTTTGCTGCCCGCCGACCTCTCGCCGATTGGTTCGGCTTATGCCGGGGGCAATGGTGGCGGTGGCGGTGGCGGTAATGGTGGTGGCCACGGCGGTGGTAACGGGGGTGGCAATGGCAGTGGTCATGGCGGCGGCAACAGCGCCGGACACAGCGGTGACAATGGCGGTGGTGACGGCGATGGAAATGGTCACGGCAACGGCAAGGGCAAAGGCGCTCTTGGCCATACGAGTGCCCCGTCCGACGGCAGCTCCGGCATCCACGGTGCGAAGCGCAATGGCAAGGTCGAAGGTGCCGAGCATGCTGGCAAGGCCATCCGCGACCACGGCGTGAACGGCAAGCACAGCGGCACTACCAAGAACGACAGTAAGGGGCATGGCGCGACGACTGCGTCCGTAGCCCATTCGAAGGATACCCGTGGCCTGTCCAAGGCAACGGCGATCTCCGATACCACGCCGGGAACCCACAATATCAAGGGCCTGGACAACGCGGCTGATTCGTCCTCCAAGAACGATCGCTGATCTGCTGCTTTCGTGCACCGAAAGGGCCGGCCTGAATAGGCAGGCCCTTTTTATTCGCCCTTCTATACCGCCCCTGGTCGCTGGAAGGCAAATGCATCGAAAACCTGACCATCACCGACAAAGTCCCCCCGATGAGCGTCGGTTTGGCCTGGCACCGCGAACAGGCGCTCAGCCCGGCGATGCATGCGTTTCGCAATTATTTCCATGATGCGTTTTTGGCGCCGCAGCAGTTGTCTGCGCGGCGGTGACGGAGGCTCCAACTATGGACTTTCCTGTGGGTTATTACGGTGCACACGCAACCCACCGCTGCAGCATCCAGGATATGGCGAAGCTGAACCTGATGTTCCCGTTGAACCAAGCGATTGGGGCGTAGGGAATTGAATCAGCCGCGCCGGCACAGCCGAGTGCCTGTTGGAAAGTCCAGCTATAGTCTCAAGAGTTGAAAGACTGCGCTCCCGCTATCCCGACTCGAAAGGATCCGTATGAAAAGAATGGAGACCTGCACGTTGGCTTCCCTGCCCCGATATCTCCTCCCAAGCCGGGGATCACGCCACCTCGATAGTCTACTTCGACCGCAGGGATACTTGCCGTGCAGATCGATCGCAACATCACACTACTAGTCCTATCAGGTGTCACCGCGCTTGCGCTGATACTCACTCTTGGCACCTCGCTCAGTCACTCCCGACGAGTTGAATTGCGTGAGAACAGATTTCTGCAAACCATTGAGAAGTACAAGCAGATGGGACTGCTTGAAAACGATTTGGTGATTGACGGGACTCTTCGTTACCGGCTGTCGTTGGCTACCCTCGATTACTCTGAGGAAAAAACATTTGCCGTCGTAAAGTCCGAGTTAAAAAAGCAGCAGGCACTGATGCTGCAAGAACCTCACAACGTAGAGCGTTTGCTATCTTTCAAGGAATACGTGACCGCTCTGGCGAGCAGAATGACCGCCAACAGCGTATTTAATGGTCGTGTTTCCGTTAATGAAGTCCCTCAAAAAAACCAATTGAACATCCTATTTCTAAGCAGCGACCCCGATCATATTTTAACTGGCTTCGAGAATATCTCCTGTGCTTTCACCGGCACATCCAATGTAGTCCTGTGTAACTCAAAAACGGTAAGCAGAATACTGGACGACTTTGATCACGCTTCGGAAAATTTCTCCACAGCTATCGCCACCTTCGACAGCAGCGGGAGTCTTACAATCGACTCCCTGGCCAACGGCGACATTCTTAAGCAACTTCTAAAACAGAATTTTCTGACATGGCTGCTGGGACATGAGATTGGGCACGTCATATTGCATGGGAACAAAGTAAGTTCAGGTTCCAGGCCTCTACATTTCGATTTTGTTTACGATGCCAAGGAGCGTGAGGCAGATGCTTTTGTCGTTCACGCGGTACGTGCTGACAACACGCTTCAGGCAGCCTTCCCGGTGATCCTCCTAGAATTCATTGAACAGCGTTATCACAAGATTTATCAGGAGCAATACGGATCATCGGCCATGGTATTTCCCGCAAGAAATCTTCCGGCGGAAATAATTTCCATCACAGCGACTTCATACAGCATGCCCCTGCTGGTGCGTGCGATGAGACTCATGGATCAATCTATACATGACAACCCAAAGGCCCTAAACCAGGCAACTTATAGCGTGATAGACGGCAGATTGGCCTATGTAGGCTCTTACAAATTTACCGATTACTACGAATTCCTGAAGACTAGAGTGACTATTTTAGAGAAGCCATCAATTCAAAGCTCAAAAATCGCCATCTACTTATTAACGTTCGGGGTAGCCATTGCACTTGCATTACTAATCCACTCCCAACTGCTCCGCAAAAAATCAAGGAGAATATAAATGAGATTAATTGCACTGATTGCAGGACTTTGTATTCTGGGAGGCGCCACATACCTCACCTTTCAATGGAGCGAAGCAGCTGAACTGGGCTTTGAGGGCGGACAAGCACTTGATCTTTCGAGCGTATTCCTGGTTGTCGGCCTAATGCTTTTCGGCTTGATTTTCGGATGTCTTTTTCGGCAACTGTCTGGTCAGCATAGAGCTATTAACCTATTGACCGAGCTAAAGATCGTCTTCACTTCGAGCAGCTTTCTTTCGGCTCTCTGCGTTTCACCTTTTGTATTCATGTCAGTGTACGCCGTTGTAAAGGGCAGCCCTGGCGATCCGGCTTCGATGCTCTTGGCATTTCAGAATGGATTTTTCTGTGAATCCGTATTTTCCAAATTATTCCCCAACTACTCCAACGAAATCGACAACTCGAAGGGTGCCACTTCTGGATAAATTTGACAGAAAAGGAGACAGATCCATTTTCTGAATAGTAGATCTGTCCCCTTTGCTGATCACTCAACCAGTTCGATGTCCGGTAACTTGAAGGTCTTGTTATTCAGGGCCTCGGTCCCACCGTAGAAGCGCATAGCTGGCAACGGTCGTTTTCCTGCTGTCGGAATCCAGTTGCTCTCCAGCCCCTCAGGCGATTTGGGACCAAGGTATATCGTGGTGCTGCCGTCGACATTCTTCTTCATCGAGTCCAGATCGTATGAGGACAATGTCGTGCGGCCGCTATCGCTATAGATGAATGCGTTGTTATCACGGTTATAGACCGTGAACGCCCAGAACTGCTTGACCGGCATCTGAGCAGGCACATCGAGCTTATAGAGTTTGCCAGCTTCCAGCGGTTTGCCGTTTCTGTCCGCCATGGCCATCAAGTACTGAGTTGCCGGCGAATCGCTGAGCTGCTTGGGCATGAAAGTGCACCAGAAATATTCGGCGGCCCGGCCAATGAGATCGATGTTGTCTTCGTATTCAAATGTAAAGCGCCTATTTTCATCGGTCATCAGCAGCGAAGCGTAGTGGCGATCCGGCCAGTAGAGTTTGTCTTTCGGGATGTTGTCGAACCAATGCTGCAAATAAAACCATGCATCGATGGCCGCCTGACGCATGGCTTTTTGGGTGGTCTCGTCAGGCGCAAACGGTTTTCCTCGCTCGATGCCCAGTGAGCGCAACATGCCGAACATCACTTTGTCCTGTGGCCGTGGTGGCTCGACGGTCATCACCGCGTGCATATCTTCGAAATGCCTTTCATCGTAATAAGGCAGGGTCGGATAAACCTCGTTGATCGGGTCGATAAAACGTTGTTGCGGCGGATTTTTCGCTTCGGCCAGGTAATACATGCGCAGTTTCTGGGCGTACTGATAGGCATCGTCTGCGGATTTTCCTGGTGCACGCACGGAACGGAAGGCCAGCGCGATCCGGTAATTGGGTGACGTGACGTGAATATAGCCGGCCGGGATGCTGCCCTTATAGCCGGGAGGGGTAAACAGCAGCTTGCCACCCTTACCCTTGTCCAAACCGGATGGGCCGACATCGGCAATGGTGAACTGCCAAGCGTCTACGACCTGGCCATAGACGCTGCCTTGCGCGCCCGCGGGTGGCACTTCCAGAACAACCGGGCCCTTACGCAAATCGGTGAATGCGGCGATGTAAGGGGTGATGCTGTTGGCAGTAATAGCCTCTAGTTTTGGGGTTGCCGGCGCAGAGTAGGCAATGAAGTCGTTGTCCTTGGCGCCCAGTTTTTCAAACGCAGCGCGCCGGAAGCTGTAGATGGAAATCGCCGGCATGTTCCACAAGACGGCCTCAAACGCCCGCTGGTACTTTATCTGATAGTCAAAATCCTTGATTGACGTCTGCGAGCCAGGAGGCGGTTGGCCTCCCTGGGTTTCAGTACCGTCTTGCGTATAGCCTGCCTGGGAGCTGGTAAGGACCGCCAAGGCCAACGCAATTGCAGTCAGCGTTCGAACTCTGTGCATCGTCTCTACTCCATCAGGTAACCGATGATTGGCCGGTAAACGATGATCACTATAGTCAAACGATGATCTGCGTCCCTGTCAGTTTCCCCAAATGGTCACGACAGGCGAGAGTCGGCCCATTGCGGAGGTTGCCCTAAGGCGTATCCACAGCCAAAACGGCCTTCTGGATTCACGCCTACACTTCCAGTTCCATTCAGAGCGTACCGGGAGTTCTCATGAAGAGAGCCATATTCGCCGCTTCTCTAATTTCAATAGCGTTCCCGGCCTTTGCCGAAATCACCGATAAGACTGCGAAGGATGCCTATATCTATGCCTACTCGATGGATGAGGCCTACAAGTTTTTCTATGAGACCGCAGTCAAAACAAACACCCCGTTGAATCGCTTCCAGAATATCCGTCACTTGGCCGACGACACCTACACCGATCACCCGACGATCAACAACGACACTCTGCACCTGCAAGGCTGGATGGATGTGGCGGCCGAGCCAGTAATAATCAGCGTGCCGGACATGGATAAAGGTCGCTATTGGATTCTGCACACGATGGACATGGGCCATTACACAGTGACAATGATCGGTTCGCGCACTCGTGGGCAGAAGGGTGGGCGCTTCATGTTCGCCTCGCAGGACTGGAAGGGTGAGGTGCCGGGAAGCGTGACGGAAGTAATCCGGGTGGATTCTGATTTGATCAAAATAATGGGTCGGATAATGGCCACCGGTAAGGACGATGAGAAAGTTGCCCTTGGTTACATGGATCAGTGGAACCTTCGAACACTGTCACAATACCTAGGGGAACCAGGGCCGAAGGAGAAAACCCGCATTTACCCTGACTACGACAAATCCAACTGGCTGCAACGGGTCAACTTCGTATTGTGTGAAGGGAGTCTGGGCAAGGCTGATGACAAGTGGTTGGCGCAGTACAAGGAAATTGGTCTGGAGCCGTGCAAACAGGACTTCACTCAGGAGCAGCTGGCCGCCGCAGAAAAAGGCCAGAAACTGGGGATGGAACATCTCAAGGAACTGGCGCCGAAAATGACCAATGCCGGCAAGTTGCTGGGGACTCGTAAACAGTTGGGTGATGGCGCCCGTGATCTTTTTGCCGAGGGCACCTTGATCGGCCAATGGGGACTGCCACCTGATGAGTCGGTGTACCTCCAAGCGGTAAAAGGCAGCGACGAGAAGGTACTCAACGGCGCAAATGGCAAACATTACCGCATCCACTTAAAGTCCCCGGACGTGAGTCAATTCTGGTCATTCACCGTGTATGGCAACGACAATCGCCTGATGGCCCATAACGACATTAATCGTCACAGTCGGGGCGACCGCACGCTGAAGAAAGGCAAGGACGGCTTCTACACTATAAACTTGGCAGCCAACGGTCAGGAAAGCGACCCTAATTTCCTGCCAATTCCGGAGAAGGACTTCTACGTTATCTTGCGGCTTTATGGGCCGAGCAAAGACATCCAGGAAGGCAAGTACAAAATGCCGATAATCGAATTTGTGAAGTAGATAGGCGCGACGAAGAGAAAGCGCCGTTCGTTACCACGGGTGCGTTTCTTTTGGCAACGTTGGTTGGTGAGTAACTGCTAAAAACGCCAGATGTCCCTTCCACGTATGGCCGAAAGCAGCGATACCTGAAGGGCTGCTTCTTGCCGGGAGCGGCTGTTCGTAACTGGCAGCTTTCAGCTGTGGATTCCACCGCGACAATGCAGCACCTCCAAAAGACTTCGCCCTCTCATCAGCAAACGCTCCACAAACTCCTGTCGTGCACTGGCGGTCTCGTCGGCAGTTCACCGACTTTCGGGGAAGCCTGCCCTCACCGTCTCGCACCTGCCCTGAACAGTTGGGCAACCCATTCAGGTTCGTTGCCCCCTCCTCCAGCAAAAACGACCGCCCCACAGGAGCCTTAGCACGGCAGACTCGCACTGCAATTCGTCCGCGGTCGACGA
>NZ_JBIVHR010000012.1:0-94477 GCF_044749305.1 Pseudomonas sp. NPDC089534
ACTCATAAACAAAAACACAAAATAATAACTGCAGTAGTCTACAACGGCTATGAAGAGCCTTCGGCCATTCAGCAGCAGTCGATCCCGATCATCCTCGCCGGTCACGATATGATTGGCCAGGCGCAAACCGGTACCGGTAAGACCGCTGCCTTTGCCCTGCCTATCCTGCACCGCATCGATCCGTCCAAGCGCGAGCCGCAAGCTCTGATCCTGGCCCCAACCCGCGAGTTGGCGCTGCAAGTTGCAACCGCTTTCGAAACCTACGCCAAGCAAATGCCGGGCGTGACTGTTGTGGCCGTCTACGGCGGTGCGCCGATGGGCCCGCAACTGAAAGCAATCCGGAACGGCGCACAGATCGTTGTCGCCACCCCGGGCCGTCTGTGCGACCACCTGCGTCGCGACGAAAAAGTCCTCGCCACCGTGAACCACCTGGTTCTCGACGAAGCGGACGAAATGCTCAAGCTGGGCTTCATGGACGACCTCGAAGTCATCTTCAAGGCCATGCCTGAATCCCGTCAGACCGTACTGTTCTCGGCCACCTTGCCGCAGTCGATCCGTGCGATCGCCGAGCGTCACCTCAAGGATCCGAAGCACGTCAAGATCCAGAGCAAGACCCAGACCGTCACCGCGATCGAGCAGGCCCACCTGCTGGTTCACGCCGACCAGAAGACTTCCGCCGTTCTCAGCTTGCTGGAAGTGGAAGACTTCGACGCCCTGATCATGTTCGTGCGCACCAAGCAAGCGACCCTGGATCTGGCCAGCGCCCTCGACGCCAAAGGCTACAAGGCCGCGGCGCTGAACGGCGACATCGCCCAGAACCAGCGTGAGCGCGTGATCGACTCGCTCAAGGACGGCCGCCTGGACATCGTCGTCGCCACCGACGTCGCGGCCCGTGGTCTGGACGTGCCGCGCATCACCCACGTGTTCAACGTGGACATGCCGTACGATCCGGAATCCTACGTGCACCGTATCGGCCGTACCGGCCGTGCCGGTCGCGAAGGCCGCGCGCTGCTGCTGGTGACGCCGCGCGAGCGCCGCATGCTGCAGGTGATCGAGCGTGTGACCGGTCAGAAGGTGGCCGAAGTGCGCCTGCCGGACGCCCCGGCGATTCTCGATGCCCGCATCAAGAAGCTGACCAACAGCCTGGCGCCGCTGGTGGCCGATGCCGAAGCGACTCACGGCGATCTGCTGGATCGTCTGACCGCCGACATCGGTTGCAGCCCGCGTGCCCTCGCTGCCGCCCTGCTGCGCAAGGCCACCAACGGTCAGGCGCTGAACCTGGCGGCCATCGAGAAGGAGCGTCCGCTGGTGCCGAACAGCGCACCGCGCGGCGAGCGCCCTGACCGTGGCGAGCGTCCGGACCGCGGTGACCGCGAGCGCCGTGCGCCGATGCCGCTGGGCGAAGGCCGTGCCCGTTGCCGTACCGCGCTGGGCGCGCGTGACGGTATCGCGGCCAAGAACCTGCTGGGCGCCATCCTCAACGAAGGTGGCCTGGCTCGTGACGCCATCGGTCGCATCCAGGTGCGTGACAGCTTCAGCCTCGTCGAGCTGCCGGAAGAAGGCCTGGATCGTCTCCTGGCCAAGCTGAAGGACACTCGCGTGGCGGGCAAGCAGCTGAAACTGCGTCGCTACCGCGAAGATTGATCGGCCTGCCGGCTGATTGATCGAACGAAAAAATCCCCGACCGGTTCGGGGATTTTTTTTGCCTGCGGTTCGGGTCTGCATGCGCCCCGACCCTCTGTGGGAGCGAGCCTGCTCGCGAAGGCCGCGGTGCGCTCCTGCGGTCAGCCGAAGCGGTAGATGTCCATGCCCAGTGCGCCCATGGTGAAGCCCTGATGGGCAACGCCGAACTTGCCGCCGGCGCCGCGGGCGAAGTACAGCGGCAGCAGGTGTTCGTCGCTGGGATGGCTGCGCACGGCGTTCGGCGCTTGCCGGCGGTAATCGTGCAGCGCGGCCTCATCGTCCGCCGCCAGTCGGTCGATCATCCAGTCGCGGAAATCCCTGGCCCAAGGCTCGACGCTTTCCGGGCCGGCATGCCAGTCCAGCTCTCGCAGGTTGTGGGTGATGCTGCCGGAGCCGATCAGCAGGATGCCTTCTGCGCGCAGCCCGGCCAGCGCCTGGCCGACCCGGGTCTGCAGCGCCGGGCCGCCGCGGGTGGGCAACGACACCTGCACGATCGGGATGTCTGCCTGCGGATACATCAGCGACAGCGGCACCCACACGCCATGGTCGAACGGACGTTGCGGGTCGAGGCGGGCGGGCAGGCCGCTGGCGGTCAGCCGTTCGGCGACTTCACCAGCCAGTTGCGGGTGCCCCGGTGCCGGGTACTGCACCTCGAACAGGGCGCGGGGGAAGCCGCCGAAGTCATGCCAGGTCTCTGGCTGCGGGTGGCTGCTGACCAGCAGCTCATGGCTTTCCCAATGGGCGGAGACGATGACGATGGCGTCGGGCCGAGGCAAGTCGGCGGCCAGTCGCGCCAGGGCGGGGCCGCTGGCGCCGGGTTCGAGCGCCAGCATGGGCGAACCGTGCGAGATAAACAGGCTTGGAAACATGAAGGGGTTCCTGAGCGTTAAGATGGGCTCATCTTCATTCAGATCATTGATCTAAATCTAATATAAGTTTTAACGTGTTCTTATCGAATTTTTGGGAGTGATCCATGCGGCCCGAGTTTTGGCACAAGAAATGGGAATCCAATCAGATCGGGTTTCATCTGCCGCAGGTGAACCCGTACCTGCAACGGCACTGGCCGGATTTGCCTGTGCCGCAGCAGGCACGCGTGCTGGTGCCTTTGTGCGGCAAGAGCCTTGATTTGCTGTGGCTGGCCGGGCGTGGCCATCGGGTCTTGGGCGTGGAGTTGTCGCAGAGGGCCGTCGAGGACTTTTTCAGCGAGCAACGGTTGCAGCCCCAGGTCAGCGAGGAGGGCGCCTTCAGGGTTTACCGGGCCGGTGCGATTGAGTTGATGTGCGGCGACTTCTTTGCCTTGACGGCACAGGATGTGGCGGACTGCGCCGCGCTGTATGACCGGGCGGCGCTGATCGCCTTGCCTGAGCCGATGCGTGAACGCTATGCGGCGCATCTGCAGGCCATTCTGCCGGCGGGGCTGCAAGGGTTGCTGATCACGCTGGATTACGACCAGGCGCAGATGCCGGGGCCGCCGTTTGCGGTGGTGGACGCTGAAGTGCAACGCCTTTTGGGTGGCGCATGGCAAGTGCGGATGCTGGAAGAGCAGGATGTGCTGGGGGATAGCTGGAAGTTTGTGCAGGCCGGCGTGACGCGGCTTGATGAGCGGGTGTATCGGGTTTCCGGTCGGTAGGGGAGTGTGGCCTGATCCGACGAAGGGGCACTCCAGCCGCAACGAAGAATCGGATCAAAAAAAGGCCCGCATCGCTGCGGGCCTCTTTGTTGGTGCGTGGAAATCAACCGCGGCGACGCAGGGCGTCGATGCGCTCTTCCAGCGGCGGGTGGCTCATGAACATGCGGGCCAGGCCCTGCTTGATGCCGCCGTTGATGCCGAAGGCGTTCAGGGTGTCGGGCATGTGCACCGGCAGGCCCTGTTCGGCGCGCAGCCGTTGCAGGGCGCCGATCATGGCGCTGGTGCCGGCCAGGCGGGCGCCGGCTTCGTCGGCGCGGTATTCGCGCTTGCGCGAGAACCACATCACGATCGCGCTGGCCAGGATGCCCAGCACCAGTTCGGCGAAGATGGTCGCCACGTAGTAGGCGGTGCCCTGGCCTTCTTCGTTCTTGAAGATGACCTTGTCGACGAAGTTGCCGATGATCCGCGCAAAGAACATCACGAAGGTGTTCACAACGCCCTGGATCAGCGCCAGCGTGACCATGTCGCCGTTGGCGACGTGACCGATCTCGTGGGCCAGCACGGCCTTCACTTCATCGGGCGTAAAGCGCTCCAGCAGGCCCTGGCTGACGGCCACCAGCGCATCGTTCTTGTTCCAGCCGGTGGCGAAGGCGTTGGCCTCGTAGGCCGGGAAGATCCCGACTTCGGGCATCTTGATCCCGGCTTCGCGGGACAGTTGCTCGACGGTTTGCAGCAGCCATTGCTCGTGCCGGGTGCGCGGCTGGCTGATGATCTGGGTGCCGGTGCTCATCTTCGCCATCCACTTGGAGATGAACAGCGAGAACAGGGAGCCGGCGAAACCAAAGACGGCACAGAAGACCAGCAGCTGATTGAGGTTGAGGTCAACCCCGTTGGCCGCCATGAACCCGTTGAAGCCGAAAAGGCTCAGGGTGATGCTGGCTATCAGCACGACCGCCAGGTTAGTGGCCAAGAACAGCAGGATGCGCATCATGGTTGTAGAAATCTCCTCAAGCTAAAGATGTAGCGTACTGCGGGGTATATAAGGCGCGGCACGGGGTGATTCAACCGAGTGACTATTTCAAACTGTGTCCTACAGCGGGATCCGTGGCTCTGCGGACATTTCCTGCAATCCGCTGCGACAGGGACGACAGACAGCGGCCGGCCGTCGCCATGGTGCCGGCCGGTTCAGGGCGGTACGCATCGCTAGTCTAGAAGGTGTGAGGGGGAGGGTGACGCAGAAGTGTTGCTGAATCCGTCAGTGCGCAACGCTCGGGTCGTTGCGCACCGGTTTGCCGGTTACTGGCGGTAGGATTTGAGGAAGTTGCCGATCCGGCCGATCGCCATGTCGAGGTCGTCGACCCGCGGCAGGGTGACGACGCGGAAGTGGTCCGGCCACGGCCAGTTGAACGCCGTGCCTTGCACCACCAGCAGCTTTTCGGACAGCAGCAGGTCGAGGACGAACTTCTCGTCGTTGTGGATCGGGCAGACTTTCGGGTCGATCTTGGGGAATGCGTACAAGGCGCCCATCGGCTTGACGCAGCTCACGCCCGGAATGTCGTTGAGCAACTCCCAGGTGCGGTTGCGCTGCTCCAGCAGGCGGCCTTGCGGCAGCACCAGGTCGTTGATGCTCTGGTAGCCGCCCAGGGCGGTCTGGATGGCATGCTGGCTCGGCACGTTGGCGCACAGGCGCATGTTGGCCAGCATGTCGATGCCTTCGATGTAGCTCTGGGCGTGGTGCTTGGGCCCGGAGATCGCGATCCAGCCGGAGCGGAAACCGGCCACGCGGTACGACTTGGACAGGCCGTTGAAGGTCAGGCACAAAAGGTCCGGCGCCAGCGAGGCGGTGCAGATGTGCACGGCGTCGTCGTAGAGGATCTTGTCGTAGATTTCGTCGGAGAACACCACCAGGTTGTGCTGGCGCGCCAGCTCCAGCATGCCCAGCAGCACTTCCTTGGAATACACCGCGCCGGTCGGGTTGTTCGGGTTGATGATCACCATCGCCTTGGTGTTCGGGGTGATCTTGGCCTTGATGTCGGCCAAGTCCGGGAACCAGTCGGCGCCCTCGTCGCACAGGTAATGCACCGCGTTACCGCCGGCCAGGCTCACGGCGGCGGTCCACAGCGGGTAGTCCGGGGCCGGCACCAGCACTTCGTCGCCGTTGTTGAGCAGCGCCTGCAGCGACATCACGATCAGCTCGGACACGCCGTTGCCCAGGTAGATGTCCTCGATGCCGACACCTTCGACCTGCTTCTGCTGGTAGTACTGCATCACGGCCTTGCGCGCGCTGAACAGGCCTTTGGAGTCGCTGTAGCCCTGGGCGGTCGGCAGGTTGCGGATCACATCCTGGAGGATTTCGTCCGGCGCCTCGAAACCAAAGGGCGCCGGGTTGCCGATGTTCAGCTTGAGGATGCGGTGGCCTTCCTCTTCCAGGCGTTTGGCGTGCTTGAGCACCGGGCCGCGAATGTCGTAGCAGACGTTGGCGAGCTTGTTCGATTTGCTGAACTGCATGGCGATGTGATCCCGAAAATGAACGATCCAGGCGGCGGGTGGACAACCGGGCTGGGATTCCTGCGTCTTCGCACAGGACGGCATCCTGGGCGGCGGTTTCCGGATTTCGTTTGAATGCGCAGGAACCCGCTGCCAGACTGGCGTGTGACGAGGCGCAATCATACGTGCCGCCCGATCCGTGGAAAAGGTACAGATCGGGCTTTTTCAGCCGCTGAGGTGTGATGATGGAAAAGATCGAAAAAACCCTGGAGGAATGGCGTGCGATGCTCGATCCCGAGCAGTTCAACGTGTGCCGGCTGAGCGCCACCGAGCGCCCGTTCTCCGGCAAGTACAACGCCACCAAGACCGATGGCGTCTACCATTGCGTGTGCTGCAACGAGCCGCTGTTCGATTCGCAGACCAAGTTCGACTCCGGTTGCGGCTGGCCGAGTTTCTACGCGCCGATCGGCGAAAGCGCCATGGTCGAGATCCGCGACACGAGCCACGGCATGATCCGCACCGAAGTGAAGTGCGCGCGCTGCGATGCGCACCTGGGCCATGTCTTCCCGGATGGTCCGCCGCCCACCGGACTGCGCTACTGCATCAACTCGGTGTGCCTGAACCTGGTGCCGCGCGGGTAGGTGCCGCTGGCGATCCTCGGGTCGCCGTTCGGATAATTAAATTGCACGCAATTCAATTGCTCGCTATTTTCAATGCCTCACAACTTCTCGAGAGTGCGCACCATGAGCGACAACCTGCTGAACATTCCGTGCACCACCATCAAGGGCGAGCAAAAGACCCTCGCCGATTTCGCCGGCAAGGCGGTGCTGGTGGTGAACACCGCCAGCAAGTGCGGGTTCACCCCGCAGTACAAGGGCCTTGAAGAGCTGTGGCAGACCTACAGGGACCGCGGCCTGGTGGTGCTCGGTTTCCCGTGCAACCAGTTCGGCAAGCAGGAACCGGGCAACGAAGGCGCGATCAGCGAGTTCTGTGAACTGAACTACGGTGTCAGCTTCCCGCTGTTCAAGAAGATCGACGTCAACGGTGCCGCCGCCCACCCGCTGTTCGTGCAACTGAAGAAACGTGCGCCGGGCGTGTTGGGCTCCCAAGGCATCAAATGGAACTTCACCAAGTTCCTGATCGGTGAGGACGGCCGGTTGGTCAAGCGTTTCGCTCCGGCCACCAAGCCGCAGGACCTGAGCCGTGAGATCGAAGCCCTGCTCAAATGAAGACCGTGTCCGTCGATTCGCTCAAGCTCGACAGCCAGCTGTGCTTCAAGCTGTATGCCGCCTCCCGTGCGGTGATCCGCGCCTACAAGCCGATGCTCGACCGGCTCGGCCTGACCTACCCGCAGTATCTGGCGATGCTGGTGCTGTGGGAGTGGCAGGACGCGGCGCCCGAACAGCCGACCGTCAAGGCGCTGGGTGAGCGCCTGGCGCTGGACTCCGGGACGCTGACGCCGTTGCTCAAGCGCCTGGAGCAGTTGCAGTTGGTGCAGCGCCAACGTTCGGCGCGGGACGAGCGCGAGGTGCACCTGAGCCTCACGTCTTGCGGACAGGCGCTGCGCGAACAGGTCGGGCCGCTCAAGGCCCGGCTGCTGTGCGACAGCGGAGTGGATCTGGATCGGCTCGACGAACTGCGCAACGGTCTCGATCATCTGCTGGGGCAGATCAAAGCGCTGACGTGACCGGTATCCACTGATCCAGCAATGCCGCCAGCTCTTCGCGGCGGAAGGGTTTGGCCAGGTAGTCGCTCATGCCCGCCGCCCGGCAGCGTTCGCGTTCCTCGGACATGGCGTTGGCGGTCAGGGCCACGATCGGCAGGTCGGGCCAGCGCCCGCTGTGGCGGATCTGCCGGCTCGCCTCGTAGCCGTCCATCACCGGCATGTTGCAGTCCATCAGCACCAGGTCGAACGCGTCGTTCTCCAGCTGGTCCAACGCTTCGGCGCCATGGGCGGCGACCACGACGTCGCAGCCGAGCTTGCCGAGCATGCCTTTGGCCACCAATTGGTTGACCGGGTTGTCCTCGACCAGCAGGACGCGCCCGCGCCGCTGGGGCGGCAGGGCTTCCAGGCGGGTCTCGTCGATGGTGGCGACGTTCGGTTGCAGGATGCGGCGCAAGGTCTGGTACAGCGCATTGCGGGCCAATGGCCGGCCCTGCTGCTGCAGCGGGGCGAGGGCCGCGGCCTCCTCGGAGGGCATGAAGCTGCCATACGCGGTCACCAGCAGGACCGGGGCGCTGAGGGTCGGACGCAGGCCGAACAGGCACTCGGGGCAATCGGTGATCAGCACGTCGGGCGACAGCCCCAGCAAGGAATCTTCGATCGAGCGCTGTTCGTACTCCAGGCCCCAGGCCGGCAGCAGGTTGTTGAGCAGTTCCGCCAGGCCGCTGCTGGCGGCCGTGATGGCGAGTACCTTGCCGTGCAGCGGCGCCGGCGCCACCGCACGGGTGTGGCAGGGCAGCGGCAGTTCGGCGCAGAACTGGCTGCCGAAGCCGACTTCGGAACTGATCGTCAGGCGGCCCTGCATGGCTTCGCACAGGTTGTGCGTCAGCGCCAGGCCCAGCCCGGTGCCGCCGAACTGACGGGTAATGCCGGCGCCGGCCTGGGTGAACGGCTGGAAGATCTTCACCTGGGCCTCCCGGGCAATGCCGATGCCGGTGTCGCAGACCTCGATGCGCACGCCCTCCTTGCGGGTGGACAGGCGCACGTCGACCCGGCCGAAACGGGTGAACTTCAGTGCGTTGGACAGCAGGTTGCTGACGATCTGCCTGACCCGGGTCGGATCCCCCAGCACCAGAGCGGGGAAGTGCGGGTCGATCAGGCACGTCAGCTCGACGCTCGGCGCCGCGTTCTGCGACAGCAGGTTGGCGGTGTCCTCGATCAGGGCGCCGAGGTCGAACGGGATGTTTTCCAGCTCCAGCTGACCGGCGTCGAATTTCGACAGGTCGAGGATGTCGTTGAGCAGCTCCACCAGCACCTTGCCCGAGTCATGGGCGATCGACAGCTGTTGCTGCTGCTCGGCGTTCAGCGGGCCGTCCAGGGAGAGGGCGATCATGCCCAGCAGGCCGTTGAGCGGTGTGCGGATCTCATGGCTCATGTTGGCGAGGAACGCCGAACGGGCTTCGGCCATGTCCAGCGCCGTGCTGCGGGCCACCTCCAGCTCCTGGTTGGACTGGCTGAGCCGGGCGTTGATCGCCTTGAGTTCGGCGGTGCGGGCCGAGACGATGTCTTCAAGCTGGGCAAGGTAGTCGGTCAGGCGGTTTTCCGCGTTGCGCCGCTGCTGGATCTCCGTGGCGATGTTCTCGAACTGCTGGTTGGCGACCTTGACCAGCACGCCGATCTCGTCGTTGCCGTGCCCGGTCGGGCATTCGAGCGACGTGGGTTCGACGCTGCGCGGGTCGCGGCCGCTGAGTTCGCGGATCACCCGCACCAGCGGTTTGGTCAGCATCACGTAGAACAGCGCCAGCAGGATGCCGGTCAGGATCAGGCTGCGGGCAAAGCCGTTGAGCAGGGTGACTTCGGCCCGGCGCAGGAAGCGGCTGCCGAACGCGTAGGTGTCCACTTCCAGGCTCAGGGTGCCGAGGGACTCGTTGGGCAGGTGATCGAGATAGAGGCGGTCCTCGAACTGGCGCTTGGCGCCGAACAGGAAGTCGCTGACCATCCGGTAGCCGCTCTGGAACTCCGGGCGCTTGACGCTGGCCAGCACGGTCGCGTTGTTGTCGGTCAGCTGCGCGGAAATGATGGCCGGCGAGCGCAGCAGCCCGAGGGTGAGCTCCTGGGCGAGTTCGGCGTCGATGTTGTAGGCGATGCGTGACGCCGGGTTATGGCTGATTTCCAGCAGGGAAAGGATTTCACGGTTGATGGAGGCGTCTTCGCTGGCATAATCGATGCCGATCTGCAGCAGGCTCAGCAGCGTGCCCAGAATGAACCCGACCAGCACGGTGAGCCTGGCTTGCTTGTACGACAGCCGGTGGGTGAATTTGATATCCATGGGGTGTTGAACCACTTCCGTTTCCCTTCGCTGCTCAAGCATAGTCGATCATGTATGGATACCGGGGTTCCCGAATCGCCTTGTAACAAGGCCTGGGGCGGGTGTCGAAGGTTGCTGCGCCGCTCATCGCTGTATCGCCATCATCTCTGTGAACGAGCCTGAGGAAAAGACGTGGATTCCCGATTGAATGCCTTTCTTGAGCGTGCCGAGTCGGTTTTGGCGCGGATCGAGCCATTGTTGCCGGCGCCGCGCCCCGTCATCGACTGGAACGCGTGCCTGGCCGCACGCTGGCAACGCGACGGCCGCAGCGGTTTCCTGTCGCCGCTGCAGGTCAGCCTCGACATGCGCCTGTCCGACCTGATCGGGGTCGACCGGCAACTGGAGCAACTGGGGCGCAACACCCGCCAGTTCCTCGACGGCATGCCCGCCAACCACGCGCTGCTCTGGGGTTCGCGCGGCACCGGCAAGTCGTCCCTGGTGCGGGCGCTGCTGGCCGAGCATGCCGGGGCCGGGCTGCGGCTGATCGAGATCGAGCGCGATCACTTGGCGGACCTGCCGCGGGTGGTGGAGCAGATCGCCAAATTGCCGCAGCGTTTCGTGCTGTTCTGCGATGATTTGTCGTTCGAGTCCGGCGAGGGCGATTACCGGGTGCTCAAGAGCGTGCTGGACGGCTCGCTGGAGCAGGCGCCGGACAACGTGCTGCTGTACGCCACCTCCAACCGCCGCCATCTGGTGCCGGAGAAGGAAAGCGACAACGAAAACTGGAAGCGCGTCGAGGGCGAGCTGCACCCGAGCGAAGCGGTGGAGGACAAGATCGCCCTGTCGGACCGTTTCGGCCTGTGGCTGTCGTTCTATCCGTTCACCCAGGAGCATTTCCTCAACGTCGTCGAGCACTGGATCGGCCAGTTGGCCGCCAAGGCCGGGCTGACGTGGCAGCGCGACGAGGCGCTGGACATTCTCGCCGTGCGCTGGGCCACCGGCCGCGGCAACCGCAACGGACGTTGCGCGTACCAATTCGCCCGTTACTGGGTGGGACTGAAATTGTTGGAGCACAAGGCATGATTGATTTGCAACAGAGCGGCCAGGGCCTCGAAGGCTACGGTTTGCTGGCCGCGCAACTGGAGTCGCTGCTGGCGGACGAACGCGATTTCATCGCCAACGCCGCGCAGTTCTCGGCGTTCCTGTTCACCCAGATCGACGACCTGAACTGGGCCGGCTTCTACCTCAACCGCGACGAAGAGCTGGTGCTCGGGCCGTTCCAGGGGCAGATCGCCTGTGTGCGGATTCCGTTCGGCCGGGGCGTGTGCGGCGCGGCGGCGGCCAGCCGGCAGACGCAACGGGTGGAGGACGTTCACGCGTTCCCCGGCCATATCGCCTGCGACAGCGCGTCCAACAGCGAGCTGGTGATTCCGTTGGTCAAGGACGGGCGCCTGATCGGCGTGCTGGACCTGGACAGCCCGAAGCTTTCGCGCTTCGGCGTCGCGGATCAGGAAGGCATCGAGCGTCTGGCCGCCATCTTCCTGCGCCTGACCGACTGCTGATCAGCCCGCCAGGCCGGCCTTGCGCAGCAGGCCGGCGGGATCCACCGCATCGATCTGCCGGGGATCGAGGAAGCGCCGGGCGTATTGCAGGTAAATGCCTTCGCCGACGAACAGGCCGAACAGTTCGGCGTCGATATGGGCTTCCCGGCACATGGTGGCCATGATGCCCAGCGCCTCGCTGAGGCTTTTGGCTTTCTTGTAGGGCCGGTCGGCGGCGGTCAGCGCCTCGAAGATGTCGGCGATCGCCATCATCCGGGCCGGCAGGCTCATCTCCTCGCGCCTGAGGCGTTTCGGATAGCCGGTGCCGTCCATTTTCTCGTGGTGGCCGCCGGCGATCTCCGCGACGTTGCTAAGGTGTCCGGGGAAGGGCAGATGGCTGAGCATCAGGATGGTCTGCACCATGTGGTGATTGATGACGTAGCGTTCCTCGCGGGTCAGGGTGCCGCGGGCGATGCTCAGGTTGTAGAGTTCGCCGCGGTTGTACTTGTAGCGCGGCACGTCCAGTTTGAACCCCCATGGGTTGTCTTCGGGAATGAGCTCGCTCTGCGCGCGCTCGAGCAGGTGCTCGGGCTTGTCCGCCAGCAGCGGCTCGCTGACCGGCAACGTGGGCGCCGGTGTGCGGGCCTGGCGGCGGTTTTCCTCCCAGGAGACGCCCAGGCGGTCATCCAGCGTGCGCGTCCAGGTCCGTCGGGCGATCCCCGCAAGGCGTTGCAGGTCGTCTTCGGCCATGGCCTCGGCGCCGAGGTTGCAGCGGGCGACAAACGCGAAGTCGTCGTCCAGCCCGGCGAGCGCGGCGTCGCGCAGCCCTGCCAGCTGCGCCTCGTCGCCTCCTTGGGCGAGGGCTTGCCAGTAAGCGATCCAGGCATCGCGCTTGAGCACCTCGAAACGGGTGCGGATCTCGTGGATGCGATCGTTCAGGGTTTCCAGCTTGGTGGCCTTGTCCACCACATATTCAGGTGTGGTCACCTTGCCGCAATCGTGCAGCCAGGCGGCGATGTGCAGCGCTTCCCACTCGTCCTCGGTCGGCCGGTAGTCGCTGAACGCCGGTGCCTGACTGGCCGCGGCGGCGTGGGCGAGCATCAGGGTCAGTTCCGGCACGCGCTGGCAGTGTCCGCCGGTGTAGGGGCTCTTGGCGTCGATCGCACCGGCCAGCAACTGGATGAAGGCGTCGAGCAGTTGCTTCTGCCGCGCCTGCAGGCGCTGGCTCTCGATGCACACGGCGGCCGCGCCGGACACTGCCTGCAGGAAGGCGATGCGGTCGGGCTGCAGCTTTTCCCGGTCGGCCGCGGTGCCGCTGTCGTTCACCAGCAGAACCAGCAGGCCGACCGTCTCGTTGTGCCGGTTGCGCAGGCGGATGCCGATCAGGTGCACCCGCGGCGCATTCATGGCCAGCAGCAGCTTCTGCAGGTCCTCGGCCTGTTCGAAGCCGAGGTTGCTCACCACATTGTCGGCCTTGGCCAGTTGCCCGAACCATTCGGGGTTGCGTGTGCCGTCGAGGCTGCGGTCGCGGATGTCGAACGCTTCCAGCGCCTGGGCGGTTCCGTCGATCACCAGCCCGCAGGGCTCCATCTGGTTGCCGTCGTTCTCGCGCAGGTAAATCAGGCCGGCCTGGGCCTGGGCGATCTGTACCGTCTCGAACAGCACCCGCTGCAGCAGCGGGGCAAAGCGTGTCTCGGCGGTCAGGCTGTCGGTGATGCGAAAGAAGCTGGCCAGCGTGTCTTTCATGCGTGCCATCGACAGGCTCAATTGGTCGACCTCAAGCACCGGAGAGCGGCGGGTCAGCGGAAAACCGAAGTTGAAGCTGCGGATCGCGTCGGCTTCCCTGACCAGCGCATGCAGGGGCTTGACCAGGATCCGTGACGTCAGCCAGCCCAGCGGCAAGCACAGCAGCAAGGTGGCGAGCGTGATCAGCGCGCCTTGCCAACGCAGGCGGTAGGCATCGGCCAGCAGTTCATCCTCCGGCACCAGCAGCGCCATCTGCAGGCCGTTCGGCCCGCCTTCGTCCAACGTGCTGCGGGCGACGATCCATTGGCGCCCGTCGACCTCAAGGCGGTTGCCTCGCTGCCTGCCATCCAGCAGCGCGTGCAGGGCCGGGCTGAGGTCGGCCGCCTTGGCCAGGCGGACGCTGCGGTCGTCGACGATCAGGCGGCCGCTGTCCGGGTAGGCCACGGCATTGCCGGCGCCGTCGAACAGGGCGACCTGGGTGGCGGGCGTCACCACATGCTTGATCAGGGTCGCCGAGAGCGCGGCCAGCGTGAGGTCGGCGGCGATCACCGCGCCGTCACCGCTGCGCCTTGCCAGGGTGGTGCCGACCTGACGGGTGGAGAAGAACGCATAGGGCTCGGTGGTGATCTGCCCGGTCTGTTGCCGGGCGCTGACGTACCAGGCCCGTTCGCGGGGGTCGTAGGGATCGTCGGGATTGTCCAGGCGGCCGACCGGGGTCAGCGCCTGATCGAAGAACAGCGATTGCGAGCGGGCCTTGCCGTCGCTGCCGTGCTCGATGCTCCAGACCTGATAGGCGGCGGTTTCCGGGGCCTTGAGCAAGGCCTTCAGTTCGGCGGTGCGCAGGGGGCGCACCATGAAGAAATCGCCGTTGCCGTAACCCAGGTAAATCGAGGCCAGATCGGGGTTGTCCGTCAGCGACTGGCTGAACGGCCTGAGCAGCCTCATGCGCGATTCGAGGCCGGAGGCCTGGGTGGCCGGGTTTTCCGCCAGCAGGCTGAGCAGATGGCGGATCGGCTCATAGGTGTTCTGCAGGTCCAGGCGCACATCCTGCTCGATCCGGCCAAACAGCTTTTCGCTGCTCGACAGGATGATCTGGGTGGTCTGGCGGTAGTTGAACAGACCGAGCACCACGCCCGTGAGCAACAGCAGAAAAGTGAACATGACACTGATATGCACGTGCAGCGGAAACCGGCGTTGTTCCGGGCGCAGTGGGCTGGGCATTGCGGTCGCTCCGTGATGGAAAACACACTGCTCAGCGCTCAAGCATAGTTAAGGCTCGGCCATTCTGCTGTGCTCGAACCGCTCCAGTTGCTGTTGCAGCGCTTGCTCCAGTTCGAGCAGGGCGAGGTCGGTCTCCTTGCAGCGAAGGCTGATCTGCGGTGACGGCATCGCGTGTGCGCATGCCTGTTCCAACGCCTCGCAGCAGGCGATCAGGCGGGTGGCCTGGACGATGCGCGCGGCCCCTTTGATCTTGTGGGCGAGTACGGCCAACGCTTCAGGGGCGGCGGTTTCGGACACGCTCAGCAGTTCCTTGCGGTCCAGGCGATTGCTGTTCACCAGCTCGGCCAGCAAGCGTCGCGTCTGGGAGGGGCTGCCGCCGGTCAGCGACTTCAGGCCTTGAAGGCTGAAGGCCGGTGCCGGTGTCGCCGCCGGGGAAGGTACGGTGGCCGGCACACCATTCACCCATTGGCTCAGGACGCTCAGGCTCAGGGGCTTGAACAGGCAGTCGTCCATGCCCGCCAGCCGGCAGCGCTGCAGTTCCTCGGGCTGGGCGTTGGCGGTGAACCCCAGGACCGTGCAGGGCGGGCGTTGGGTCTGGCGTTCGTGCTGACGAATGGCCCGGGTCAGTTCGTAGCCGTTCATCACCGGCATGTTGCAGTCGGCGATCACCAGATCGAAGCGGCCCTCTTTCCATTTCTCCAGTGCGCTGCGGCCCTCCTCGGCCACGCTGAAGGTGTGGCCGAGGAACTCCAGTTGCTGGCACATGAGCAAGCGGTTGGCGGGATGGTCGTCCACCACCAGCACGTTCAGGGCGGTGTGCGAAACCCGGATCGGCTCGGCGGCCTTTTGGGTGCCGGTGCAGCCCGCACGCACGTCCAGCGGCAGGGAAATGCTGACTTGCGTGCCGATGCCGGGCTGGCTGCTCAGGTGCAGCTGGCCATCCATCATTTCGCACAGGCTGCGGCTGATCACCAGCCCCAGCCCGGCGCCGCTGCGGCTCTGCTGTCCATGATCGGCCTGGGCGAAAGGCGCGAACAGGCGCTGCTGGTCTTCGGCGCTGATGCCCACGCCGCTGTCCTGAACGGTCAACCGCATGAGCGGGCGCTCGGGGCGTTCGGCGCCGGGCAGTTCGAGGGTGACCTGGATCTGCCCGGCTTCGGTGAACTTGATGGCATTGCTGATCAGGTTGGACAGAATCTGCTTGAAGCGCAGCGGATCCAGATGCACGTCGACCGCCAGTCCGGGCGGATTGACGGTCAGGTTCAGGGAGAGCTTTTTCTGGCGGGCCAGTCCGTCGAAGATTCTCATCACCGAACTGACGGTCTCCACCAGGCCGACCCACTCGGGGCTCAGGCTCAGCCGTCCGGACTCGATCCTGGCGATATCGAGTATGTCGCCGATCAGGCCCAGAAGATCCTTGGCCGAATGGTAGGCGGTCTCGATGGACGGCCGGTCCGGATGGTGGCGGTCCAGGCGTTTGAGCGTCAGTTCGAGCATGCCGATCACTGCGTTCATCGGGGTGCGGATTTCGTGGCTCATGGTCGCCAGAAAGGTGCTTTTGGCCCGGTTGGCGTCATCGGCCTGCTCCTTGGCCGTGCGCAGTTCGTCGAGCAGGCGCCGCCGTTCGCTGATGTCGATCCAGCCGCCGATGATGCCCTGGACATCGCCGCTGGAGTCCCGGTAGGGCAGGATCCAGTGATAGATGGTCAGGCGCAGCCCGCCGATGTGCAGCGGACGGTCCTGCACCAGAGGCTTGCCTTCGGCCAGCACCCGCCGGTAGTCGGCCTGGTAGGTCTGGGCCTCGAAGGTGTTGCCGAGGGCGCCTTGCATGACGGTCTTGCCGATCACGTCTTCGCGTCTGGCGTTGAATGCCTTGAGGTAGCTGTCGTTGCAGCTTTGCAGCAGGCCGTTGCGGTCGCGCACGTAGATCGGATGGGGGGTGCCGTTGACCAGCGAGCGCATGAACTCGAACTGATCGTTGAGGGCCCGTTCGGCGGCCTGGCGCTGTTTGATCTGGCGGCGCATGTAGGCGTTCCAGGCCAGGGACAGCAGCAGGAGCAGGCAAGCCCCGGTCGCGACCTGGTAGAACAGCCGCCGGTAGTCGCGCCACGCACCCTGCGAGGCCTCCGAGTAGCCGCGCCAGCGACCGTTGATGATGCCGAGCTCCTCGGGTGTGATGCTCAGCAAGGCCTTGTCGAGGATCGCCGTCAGCTCCGGGTTGGCATGGGTGGTCGCCAGGGAGAACGCCGCCTGGCGGGTGCCGAGCGTCGTGGTGATCTGCAGCCGGTGTTCGAATATCCGCGATGAAATGAAATAGTTGGCGATCACCAGTGAGGTCACCGCCCCGTCGACCTGTCCCCCGGCAAGCATTGCCACGGCGCTGAAGGTGTCCGGAGTCTCCACCTGGTTGATGCGCGGGAACTCGCGGCGCAGGTAATCGATCATCGGATTGCCCTGGGCGATCGCCAGCGACCGGCCCTTGAGCTGGCCCGGATGGGTGGGGCTGTCGGCGGACTTGCGCGTCAGCAGGACGTGGGAGTTCTCCAGGTAGGGACGGCTGAAGCTCAAGTGCTTCTCGCGTTTTGCGCTGGGCAGCAGCGCGGCGATCAGGTCGGCCTGATCGCTTTCGAGCTGGTCGATCATTTCGCTGTCGCTGCGGCCGCGGCGGATTTCGAAACGCAGGCCGGTGCGCAGGCGGATCAGTTCGAGCAGGTCGGCGGAGATCCCCCGCAGGTTGCCGTCGCTGTCGAAGAAGGTCAGCGGGGCGAAGGCTTCGTTGACGACCACGCGCACCACCGGATGGCGCTTGAGCCAGTCCTCCTCGCGTTCGGTCAGCTGCAGCTTGCGGTCGGTCAGCAGGATGTCGCTGCCGGCGCTCCAGCGTTTGGCGATGCTCGCCCGCTCGCTGCCGGGAACGCCTTTGAGTACCGTATCGACGATGCTCAGCAACTGCGGGTTGTTGCGGTTGACGGCAAAGCTGAAGCCGTGGGCTTCGTGCTTGCCGAAGTTGGCCATGCGGATGTTGTTCAGGTAGCCCTTGTTGATCATGTAGTGGGTGGAGATCGTGTCGCCGAGAAACACGTCGGCCTGATCGAACGCCACGGCGTTCAGGGCGTTCTGGTAGGACGGATAGACGGTGAGGATGGCCTTGGGGTAGAGCGCCTTGACCTCCTCGAGCGGCAGGTAGTGGTAGACCATGCTCAGTCTGAGGCCGGCGAGGCCATCGGTCAGCGACCGGGGTTCGCCTTCGCGGGTGACCAGCACGGGCTGGTCGATGGCATAGGGGGTGGAGAGCACAATCTCGGCGTTGTTGGCTTCGAATCCGTTGGCCGTGCCGAGCAGATCGATGTCGCCGTCGACCAGCGCCTGCACCGCCGCGTCCCGCGAGGAGAAGTGCCGGATCCGGATCGGCAGGCCCGTGGCCTGGCCCAGCAGGCCCGCGTAGTCGGCGGTGAGCCCCTCGTAGTCGCGGCCGCTGACGGTCATGTCGAACGGCGGGTAATCCGGGGTGGAGGTGCCCAGAACCAGTGCCTTGCGGGTCTGCAGCCATTGCCGTTGCATGACGTCCAGCGAGATCGGCGGCGAAATGTCCGCCGCACGGCTGAGCAGGCCGTAGCGCTGCGGCGCGGCGGACACGGCGCATGCTAGCGCGCCCAGGCACAGGGCCGTGCACCAGGTGGTCAGTAGGTAAATGAGTCGGCTGGGCATTCTGGCTCTCACACTAGTGCGTTGCGTTTGGCCATCTCGATAAGTTCCACCAGGGACCGGGCCTTGAGTTTCTGCATCAGGCGTTTCTTATAAGTGCTGACGGTCTTGTTGCTCAGGAACATGCCCTTGGCGATTTCCTTGTTTGTTCGTCCTTGGGCAAACAATTGCAGCACCATCAGTTCCCGGTCGTTGACGGTCTTGAACAGTTCCAGTTCGGCATAACGGACATCGTCGTTGCGAACCGGGTTGAGGGCCTGGCTGGGAAAATAGTTGTAACCGGACAGTACGGCCTTGATGGCGCTGACCAGTTCGCTCAAGTCTTCCTGTTTGCAGACATAGCCCGATGCTCCGGACTGCATGCAGCGAATGCCGAACAGGGTCGGGCATTGGGCCGTCAGCACCAGTGTCTTGAGCGGAGACCCCATGGCGTTGAAGCGTGCGAGAACTTCCAGTCCGTCCAGTTTGGGAATGCTGATGTCGAGAATGATCAGATCGGGCATGCATTCACGGACCATCTGCATGGCATCGACCCCGTTATCGGTTTCACCTACGACCTTGTAGCCTTCATGTTCCAGCAGCATGCGAACGGCAAGACGGATGACCGGGTGATCGTCGACAATAAAAACGGAGTTCATAATCAAGTCCCATACAAGCACTAATAAAGCGCGCACCTTAGCTCAGATAAATAAGCACTCGGAGGGACTGACTTGGCTCTAACGGCAATATAGGACTATTCCTACATTTAAAAAGGAAACTGACTACGATGGGGCTGGGTATGAAGTAGGGAAGAGTGAATGTTCATTTTAATGGTGGGTTGATGTTTCTATTCAGTGCGACTGTTTGTCCTGACGGTCTTGGCTGGGGCATCCAGCCGGTTTCCCGGTCGGGGCGGTTGTTTAAAATGTGCCCCAGCGCCATGCCTCGCCAGTCATGGCGCTGACCCGCCCGAACGATCGGCCGCCCCGACCGTTCAGGCACACGGATCACGGGCTGGAGCGCCCCGTCATTTCCAGCGCCATGTCGCTGGCGTAGCTGTCGGTCATGCCGGCGATGAAGTCGATCATGCGCAGGAACGAAGTGTGCAGCGGGCCCCGCGGATCCGGCGCGTTGTTGCCCAGCAGGTCGAGGATGCGCCGGCTCTTGAAGGAAGGGGTGCGGCCGTTGTGCTGTTCCAGCGCCGCCCCGCAGAACGCATTGAGCAGAATCTCCAGCGTCGTGTAGGCGCCGATCTCGTGCAGGGTCTTGCGCTTGTCCTGGAAGATTTTCTTGCGGGCGATGTCCTTGGCGTTCAGCACGCAGCGTTTGGCCGGGCCGTGCATGTGCTCCACCAGATCCCCGTGCAGGGTGCCGGCGAGCAGGGCGTCCTGCTGTTCGACGAAGGCCCTGGCCGCCGCGTTGGTCAGGTGTTCGATGGCCTTGCCGCGCAGGATCGCGAGCTTGCGCCGGCGCGAATCCTGGGGGCCGAGCAGTCGGTAGGTTTCCGGCAGGTCGTCGCCCACCAGGCCCAGCAGCAGGGACTCGACTTCGGCGTAGTCCAGCAAATCCATCTCCAGGCCGTCTTCCAGATCGATCAGCGCATAGCAGATGTCGTCCGCGGCCTCCATCAGGTAGACCAGCGGGTGGCGGGCCCAGCGCTGTTCCTCCAGCTGCGGCAGGCCGAGCTTGTGGGCGATCTGTTCCAGCAGCGGCAGTTCGCTCTGGTAGCAGCCGAACTTGTGCTTCTTGTAGCCGAGGGAGTCGGCGTGCCGGGCGGTCCACGGGTACTTCAGGTAGGTGCCGAGGGTGGCGTACGTCAGGCGGGTGCCGCCGTCGAACTGGTGGTACTCCAGTTGCGTCAGTACGCGAAAGCCCTGGGCGTTGCCTTCGAAGTTGAGGAAGTCCGCCCGTTCGGCGTCGCTCATCGCGTCGAGCCAGCCGCGGCCGGCGGCCTGCTGGAACCAGTGGCGGATGGCGTCTTCGCCGGAATGGCCGAACGGCGGGTTGCCGATGTCGTGGGCCAGGCAAGCCGATTGCACCACCATGCCCAGGTCGCTCGGTTCGCACCATTCGGGCAGGGCGCCGCGCAGGGTTTCGCCCACGCGCATGCCCAGCGAGCGCCCGACGCAACTGACTTCCAGCGAATGGGTCAGGCGCGTGTGGATATGGTCGTTGCTCGACACCGGGTGCACTTGCGTCTTGCGCCCCAGGCGGCGGAAGGCACCGGAGAAGATGATGCGGTCGTGATCCTTGTGGAACGGGCTGCGGCCCAGTTCCTGGGGGCTGTGCAGCGGTTTGCCGAGGCGTTCGCGGTTGAGCAGGGTCTGCCAATCCAAGGCGGGGCTCTCCATCGGATGAGTGATGGCCTAGCTTCCCGGTTCGGGCAGGCGCGCGCAAGCCTGGCTAGAGCCCGGCCGCGTCGATGTCGATCAGCAGCAGGCGTTCGCCGTTGTCGAAAAACTGTCCGGCGGTCAGGCAGTACTGGTTGCTGGTGGCATCGCGGTAGGTGCTGGACAGGGTCAGGCGCCGTTCCTCCCAGCCCTCCGCCAGCAAATGATAGAAGTACGGCCGCCACGACCAGTTGTGGCCCAGGTAGCGGTCGTCGGCGATCCAGGCGCCATGGCGCCATTCCAGGTTCGGCGTCAGTTGCGTGCCGTGGCGGTCGCATTGGTAGAACCGCAGCAGCCAGGGGAAGGCATCCGGTTTCGGCAAGGCGCTGAGCGGTGCGCGGGCCTGGGCCCAGGCTTGCAGGATTGCCATCAGCTCGGCCAGTTGCTGGCGCATCGTCAACAACCGGCTTCGCTCGTCCAGCTTCTGTCGCACGTAACGCTGGCGCAGCGCCGCGAAACGCTGGACGAAGGCATCCGCCGGGAAGAAACGTTCCTGCGCCCGTGCGAACAGGTAACCCTGCACATAGCGTGAGCCGCACTCCAGCGCGTAGTTGAGCTGGGCCTCGGTCTCCACCCCTTCGGCGATGATCCGGCAACCGGTCTTCTCGGCCATCTGGGCCAGGGCCTTGACCACATCGCTGCTGGGCCCGCCGAGCGCAGCGGCCTGGAACAGGCGCATGTCGAGCTTGAGGATGTCCGGCTGCAGGGCCAGCACCCGGTCGAGCTGCGAGTGGCCGGCGCCGAAATCGTCGATGGCGATGCGTGCCCCGGCGTCGCGATAACGGGCGACGACCTGCGCCAGGCGCTGGCTGTTGCCGCCCAGTTCCGTGATTTCGAAGACGATCCGTTGCGCGTCGACGCCATGCCGGGCCAGTTGCTTGAGGCTGGGCAAGGCTTGGTCCGGACGCAGGCGGCTGATCCAGCGCGGGGACATGTTCAGGCTCAGGAACCAGTCCGCCGGCGCTTCGTGCAGGCGGCCCAGGGCGTCGTCGCGGATCTGCCGGTCGAGGCGCCGCAGGGCGATGGCGGGTGTGCGCGGGTCGGCGAACAGCGGCCCGACCGAGGTCAGCTGGCCGTCGGCCTGACGCAGGCGCCCCAAGGCCTCGACGCCTGCAATGCGTCCGGTGGCGGTATCGATGAAAGGCTGAAAGCAGGCGAGCGGTTGCCCGTCGATCACGGGGCCTCCTTAGTCATTCTTGTTCTGGTTCGGTTGCCCGCCGGGCAGGCGGGCAGGGCCGGAGCTCCTGGCTGCGGAGTCCGGTCCCGGCGCCGTTGCAAGAATGCAGCCAGCCAGACCGCTCAGCGCTTGTTGGCGTTCTGCATGACCAGCCGGATCAGCGGCCCGAGCGCGGTGCCCAGGCGGATCAAGCGGCTCAATCCACCGACGCCGCCGCCCTTGGCGCCTTTGCCGGTGAGAAAGCCGAGCAGCGTGACGGCGGCGATGCCCCAAAGCGGGGCGTGCTTGATGCCGAAACCGTCCTGCAGGTTTTGCGTCATCCCGCGCATGCGCCGCAGCGGCTGCAGCACCTGGCCGGCTTCATGGCGGATCTCCTGGCGATGCATCTCCATGCGCAGGCGGATCAGGGCCTTGCGCATTTCCTGGCGCGAGCTGTTGCGGGGCAGTTCAGGCAAGCTCATGGCAACAGGCGCTCCCGGTCGTTGGCCAGTTCTTCCAGGGTGCCGTGGAAGGGCGAGGATTCATCGAAGACCGCAGCCTTGAGGCGCAAGGCGCAGAAGATCGCCGCCAACGCATAGAACACGCACAGGCCGATGATCGCGGCGAGGCGATAGGTGTCCCAGAGGACGATCAGCACCAGCGCCGACAGCCCAACCAGCAACAGCAGCGCGAACACCAGGGCAAGCCCGGCGAACAGCAGCAGGCTGACGGTGCGTGCCTTCTGCTCCTGCAGTTCGATGCCGAACAGTTCGACGTGGCTGTGCAGCAGGCCGAGGAAGGCGGCGCCCAGACGCCGCGTCGAGGAGCTTGTTCCCGTAGAGGACGGGTCGGATTCACCGATCGACATGATCAGCGCCGGGTGGCCAGCAGGCCAAGCAGGAAGCCTACGCCGGCGGCGATGCCCACCGATTGCCAAGGGTTGGCCGACACGTAGTCTTCGGTGGCGGCGACCGCTGCCTGACCGCGCTCGCGCAGGGTGTCTTCGGTGAGTTTCAGGGTCTCCCGGGCACGCAGCAGGCTTTCATGGATCTGTGCACGCAGCTCGTCGGCCTGGTCGCCGGCCAGGGTCGCGGTGTGTTCGAGCAAGCGTTCGGTGTCGCTGACCAGGGTCTGAAAATCGTCCATCAGGATTTCTTGAGCGGTCTTTGCCTTGGTGCCGGCCATGGGGAATCTCCGTTAGTGGCGTTCTGAAGCGTTCGAGTATGGGCCTTGCGCGAAGGTTCAGCGCAATCGGCTGGTACAACTTTTGCTGTGTCGTGGTGCGTCGTCCGGCTGCTGTGCGCTGTTGCCGGGCGCGCAGCCGGGAAAATCCCGGCCCGGATGATAACGGTTTGTGTCAGGGCATCGGCAAGGTGCGCCAAAGCGGTTCACCGAACCCAGGGTTCGTGGGGCGGCTGGCCGCAACTTGGTGCAAGAAATGCCCGCATGAACCGCTTTGGTGCCATTTTCAGCCTCGGGTCTGCCTCCTCATGGAAAATCTGCAAAGCGCTGTGGACACGTTGGTTCACAGCTCCAATACGTTGTTCATTCTGATCGGCGCGGTCATGGTGCTGGCCATGCACGCGGGGTTTGCGTTTCTGGAGGTCGGCACGGTACGCCAGAAGAACCAGGTCAACGCACTGTCGAAGATCCTCAGCGACTTTGCGGTCTCGACCCTGGCCTATTTCTTTATAGGCTATTGGATTTCCTACGGCGTGACCTTTCTCCAGCCGGCGGCGGTGCTCAGCGCCGACCACGGCTACGGGCTGGTCAAGTTCTTCTTCCTGCTGACGTTCGCGGCGGCCATCCCGGCGATCATTTCCGGCGGCATCGCCGAGCGTGCGCGGTTCGTGCCGCAACTGTGCGCGACGGCGCTGATCACGGCGTTCATCTACCCGTTCTTCGAGGGCATGGTCTGGAACGGCAACTATGGCGTGCAGGCCTGGCTGGCCGCGACGTTCGGCGCAGGTTTCCATGACTTCGCCGGTTCCGTGGTGGTGCATGCCGTGGGCGGCTGGCTGGCGCTGGCCGCGGTGCTGCTGCTCGGGCCGCGCAACGGACGCTACCGCGACGGCCGCCTGGTGGCGTTCGCGCCTTCGAGCATTCCGTTCCTGGCGCTGGGCTCGTGGATCCTGATCGTCGGCTGGTTCGGCTTCAACGTGATGAGCGCGCAGACCCTGCAAGGCGTCAGCGGTCTGGTGGCGGTCAACTCGCTGATGGCGATGGTCGGCGGCACCGTGGCGGCGTTGATCGTCGGGCGCAATGACCCGGGCTTCCTGCACAACGGCCCCCTGGCCGGGCTGGTGGCGGTGTGCGCCGGCTCCGATCTGATGCATCCGGTCGGCGCCTTGGCGACCGGTGCGGTCGCCGGGGCCCTGTTCGTCTGGTGCTTCACCGCCGCACAGGTCAAATGGCGGATCGATGACGTGCTTGGCGTCTGGCCCCTGCACGGGTTGTGCGGCGTATGGGGCGGCGTGGCCTGCGGGATTTTCGGCCAGACTGCGCTGGGCGGGCTCGGCGGCGTCAGCCTCGCCAGCCAACTGATCGGCACGGCGCTGGGCGTGGTCGTTGCGCTGGCCGGCGGTTTCGCCGTCTATGGGGCGATCCGCGGGCTGTACGGCCTGCGCCTGACCCAGGAACAGGAGTACTACGGCGCGGACCTGTCGCTGCACAAGATCGGTGCGGTCAGTCAGGACTAGGTCTCTTCGTCTTCGCTGCCGGGGTAGAACCCGTGCAGCAGGCGATAGCGGTCGATGCGCACCTGATCGATCTGCTCCTGCACCTTGTGTGCGGGCAGCCCCAGCAGGACCAACGCGTGCGAGGCGAGCATCAGGCTCGACTCCAGCAGTTCCGGCACCACTTCGCTGGCGCCGGCGGCTTTCAGTTCCGCCCACTGGCTGTCGTCGCGGGTGCGCACCAGGATCGGCACCTTGGTGTTGAGGCGCCGGGCCTCCTTGAGCACCTGCAGCGCGACATCGCTCTGGTCCACGGCGATCACCAGCAGCCGGGCGCGCAGCAATCCGACGGCGGTCAGCAGATCGCCGCGCGCGGAGTCGCCGTAATGCACGTCCCGTTCGGTGGCGGCGGCCTCCTGAACGCGCACCGGGTCGTTGTCCAGCGCGACGTAGGGTTGCCCGGCATTGCGCATGAAACGGCCGATGGATTGGCCGACTCGCCCGTAGCCGCAAATCACCACATGCCGGTCGAGCCCGGCGTTGAGGGCGCTGATCTCCTCGATCTGCGCCGTCTGGTTGGGTTTGCGGTGCAGGCGGGCCGCAAGGCGCGGCGCGGCACGCAGAAGCAGCGGGGTCAGCAGCATCGAGCAGAAGGTCGCGGCGAGCAGCAGGGCGCCGAGCCCCTCGGGCAGCAGGCTGTGCTGTTGCATCTGGGCCATCAGGGCGAAGCAGAACTCGCCGCCCTGGGCCAGCGCCAGGCCGCTGCGCCAGGCGGTTTCGCTGTCGCTGCCGCGCCATTTCACCAGCGCCGCCACCACCGTGCCTTTGATCAGCAGCAGGCCCAAGGTCAGGCCGACGATCGCCAGGCTGTGGCTGGCGAACAGCTGCAGGTCGATGAGCATGCCGATACTGACGAAAAACAGGCCCAGCAGGATGTCGCGGAACGGCCGGATGTCGGCCTCGATCTGGTGCCGGTAGTGGCTCTCGCCCAGCAGCATGCCGGCCAGGAACGCGCCGAGGGCGGGGGACAGGCCGAGCAGGTGGGTCAGCCATGCCGTCAGCAGCACGATCACCAGGGCCAGCAGCACGAACAGTTCGGCCGAGCGTGAGGCGGCCACCTCGTGGAACAGGCGCGGCAGCAGCCAGCGGCTGGCCAGCAGCAGCCCGAAGAACAGCACCACGGTCTTGACCAGCGTCAGGGGCAGCGCCCAGTACCAGGCCTGCCCGCTGCCGCCGGCGAACGCCGGCACCAGCGTCAGCAGCAGCACCGCCACCACATCCTGAAACAGCAGCACGCCCACGGCGTTCTGGCCGTGGCTGCTGAACACTTCCCCGAGGCTGCCCAGCTCCTTGGTGACGATCGCCGTGGACGACAGCGACAGGCCGGCGCCGAGCAGCAGCGCCGGGGTGGCGTGCATGCCCAGCAGCATCAGCACGCCGCCCAGCAGCGCCGTGCTGAGCAACACCTGCTGGCTGCCGAGGCGAAACACCACATTGCGCAGGGCGATCATCTTCGACAGGGAAAACTCAAGGCCCAGGGAAAACAGGAGGAACACCACGCCGAGTTCGGCCAGGTCCGGCAGGTGCTCGCTTTCGTTGACCCAGTCGAACGCGGTCGGGCCCACCATCAGCCCCACGCACAGATAACCCAGCACCGGGGGCAGGCGCAGGCGGCGGAACAGGGCGATGACCACCAGGGAGGAGGCAAGAATGATCAGCAGGTTGGCAAACACGAAGCACTCCGGGTGGATGGGCGAACCCTTGAAGCGTAGAGGCAAAAAACGGCGAAGCATCGCGCAAAAGGCGTCATGGAGCCCTGACCTGCGTCAAGGCATTGCAGGGCGGGGACGTCAGGCAGGCGCTGCAGTCCGCCCGGCTCGACGGGTTTTCAGGGCGGGCCTAGAATGTCCGTTCAATTTTTGGGAAGAGCGCACATGCTTCCGGAATGTCAGCTGTTCGGCACCTTGGGGTGCCATCTGTGCGAGGTCGCCGAGTCCCTGCTGATGCCGTTCGTCGAGAACGGCCTGCTGGTCGAACTGGTGGACATCGCGGACGATGAATCCTGGTTCGAGGCCTACAGCCTGCGGATTCCTGTCCTGCGGCGGACGGACACCGGGGCCGAACTGGGATGGCCGTTCAGTGCCGATCAGGTGGTGGCGTTCCTGCGCTAGCCTTTGAGCCTGCCGTTTCCCGTCTGTCGCGCTCACTGACGCGTCCCTTGGCAATTTCGGTTTCGTCCGATACTGTATGCGCATACAGTAATTGGGTGAGCCCGCCATGCCATGTTCCTTCTTGGCACCCGGCAGGCGCGCCGGACGTCAGAGGGATGAGCCGTGGTCAATGTCGAACAGTTGAAGAACAGCGTGAACCGGATGTCGGTTGACGTGGTGCGCGAGGCTGTCCTCGAACTGCGCCTGGACGGGCTCGTCACCGAGGGCAAGACCCCGTTCAGCAAACTGCATTTCAATACGTGCTTCGCCGAGATCGAGGCCCTGTTCCAGCGCGCCGGCTACCACAAGCAGTTGGACGTCGTCGGTTATCAGGGATTGCTGTACGCCTTGTATGATCCGGGCCGCTGGGAGGCTGTCGAGGTGTTGCGTTGGCTCAAGGAGTTCACCGAGGCGGCGGCCGCCAAACCGGTGCCGGCCTGAGGCGGATTCCGGAATCGGCGCTAGGTTCGTTTCGTTCCCTGTTGGATAATGCCGGCCTGCATCGAGGGTTCGAATTTCGTATGTCCACATCAACATTTTCTGCGGCCCTGCATCAGGCCAGCACGCTTCACCTGCCGCCCGGCGCCTGGTTGACGGTGCTCGACTGCCTGTGCGAGCGCTTCAGCGCCATCAGCCGCGAGCAATGGCTGAACCGGATCGCCCGTGGTCGGGTACTCGACGGCGAGGGCCGACCGATCCCGGTGGACTTGCCTTACAAGGAAGGGCTGCGCATCCACTACTTCCGCGAGGTGCCGGATGAGAAGCCGATTCCGGTGGAGGAGTCGATTCTTTACGCCGACGACCATCTGGTGGTGGTCGACAAGCCGCATTTCCTGCCGGTGATCCCGTCCGGCGGTTATGTCGAGCAGACCTTGCTGCGCCGCTTGATCCGGCGTCTGGACAATCCGCATCTGGTGCCGCTGCACCGGATCGACCGGCACACGGCGGGGCTGGTGATCTTTTCCGCCGACCCGCAAAGCCGTTCGGCGTATCAGTCGCTGTTCCCGACCCGGCAGATCGAAAAGCGCTATGAAGCGATTGCCCCGGCCTTGCCCCAGCTGAACTTTCCGCTGGTGCACAAGAGCCGGCTGGTCGATGGCGTGCCTTTCTTCCGCACCCAGGAGATCGAAGGCACCTGCAATTCGGAAACCCTTGTGCAGGTGCGGGAAAAGAACGGTGACCTGTGGCGCTACAGCCTGTTCCCGGTGACCGGCAAGAAGCATCAGTTGCGCGTGCATATGACGGTGCTGGGCGCGAGCATCTGCAACGATCCGTTCTATCCGCAGGTGTCGGCCGACGCCGAGGACGACTACGACAAGCCGCTCAAGCTGCTGGCTCAGGGATTGCGCTTCATCGACCCGGTCACAGGGCAGGAGCGCGAGTTCGAAAGCCGCATCACGTTGCAGTGGTGACCGTTGCCGGGTGTTTCCGGCAGGCAAGAAAAAGCCCGCATGATGCGGGCTTTTCTGTATCTGGCGCGTGCTGGAGACTCACAGCTCCTTGACGGTGCGCACCTGATCCTTGTTGATGCGGGTCTGCTTGCCGTCCAGTTGTTCGAACTCGTAGAAGCCCGAATCCTTGTCGTATTTAGGCGAGTCGACGGCCTGGATTTCGCGACCGTCATTCAGGGTGATCACGGTCGGCGAAGCGCAGCCGGCAAGCGTGGCCAGGCCCAGAGCGAGCATGAAAGTGGCGAGGGTCCGTTGAGTCATGTGTTTGTCTCCGAAGGGAAATTCTTTTGGTTACTGAGCTTGAGACGTGTGCACGGCGTGCAAGTTCCTTGCTTGGCGTCAGTCTGACACAGTGTTGTGCGCACTTAACAGTTCGGGCGTGTTGAGATTGGCCAACCGGGGGTCGTTGTCCGGGCATTGCAGGGCAGTGGCGCCCAGTTCGCGCATCACCCGGCCAGGGCTGCGCTCCCCCGCGTCCCAGGCGGCCTCGAAGGCTGGCGAGAGGTTCACGGGGATCACGCACAGCAACGGCTCCCAATGGCCGTCATGGCGCAACATTAAAGGTTTGTCAGAATGCAGGGCGGCGGTTTCCCGCATGCTGTTCAGCAACGCCGCATCGATGCCCGGCACGTCGCAGGGCAGCACCAGCAGGTGCGGGTGGCGAGCGGCCCTCAACCCGGCCAGGATGCCGGCCAGGGGGCCGGGGAAACCGGTTTCGTCATCCGTCACCAATTGGTCGGCGAATGGCGCGTAGCGGTCCCGGTTGCGGTTGCAGGAGATGATCAGGTCGTCCGTGAACGGCCGGACCTTGCGCTGCAGGTGGGCGATCAGCGGTTCGCCCAGCCACTCCACGAGCCCCTTGTCCTGGCCGCCCATGCGCTGGCCGCGCCCTCCCGCGAGCAGCAGGACTGAACAGGGCGGCAACGGGGGATTCGGGGTCATGGCGGCTCTCCGGTGGGGCGGCGGAAAAAGGGGGCGCTGTGATATAACACCGGGCTGTTTCTCCTACAACTGGACGAGCCTATGAAAGCCAAGGCCGATGTACCTTTCGTGCCGCTCAACATCGCGGTGCTGACCGTCAGCGATACCCGCACCCTGGAAACCGACACGTCAGGCCAGGTCTTCGTCGACCGGCTGACGGCTGCCGGCCATCGTCTGGCCGAACGGGTGCTGCTCAAAGATGACCTGTACAAAATCCGCGCGCAAGTTGCCGGGTGGATTGCCGACGATGTCGTGCAGGTGGTGCTGATCACCGGGGGTACGGGCTTCACCGGTCGTGACAGCACGCCGGAGGCCGTCGCCTGTCTGCTCGACAAGCAGGTCGACGGGTTCGGTGAGCTGTTCCGCCAGATTTCGGTGGCCGATATCGGCACCTCCACCGTGCAGTCTCGGGCATTGGCGGGCCTGGCCAACGGCACGTTGGTGTGCTGCCTGCCGGGTTCGACCAACGCGGTGCGCACCGGCTGGGACGGCATTCTGGCCGAACAGCTGGATGCCCGGCATCGTCCGTGCAACTTCGTGCCTCACCTGAAACAGGCGGTGCCTTGTGAATCCCGCGGGTAAGCCGGGCAAGACCGGCACCCTGATGCCCGTGGAAACGGCATTGGCGCGACTGCTGGAAATGGCGGAAGCCGCGCCGATCGCCGAGCGCGAGCATTTGCCGTTGGCGCAGGTGCAGGGGCGGGTGCTGGCCGCCGACCTGATGTCGACGCTGGATCTGCCGCCCTGGCCCAACAGCGCCATGGATGGCTATGCCCTGACCCTGGGTGACTGGGCTGGGGAGCCCATGCCCGTCAGCCAGAAGGTGTTCGCCGGGCAGGCCCCCGCGCCCTTGCAGCCCGGCACCTGCGCGCGGATCTTCACCGGAGCCCCCGTGCCGGCGGGCGCCGATTGTGTGGAGATGCAGGAAAACACCGAGATCCAGGCCGATGGGCGCGTGCGTTTCCTCCAACCCATGGCGGCGGGGCAGAACATCCGTCCCCAAGGCCAGGAAACCACTGCCGGAGAACGGATCCTGACGGCGGGAACCCGTCTGGGGCCGATTGAGCAGGGCCTGGCGGCATCCTTGGGGTGCGCCGGGCTTGATGTGGTGCGCAAGGTCCGCGTCGCCGTGGTGTCGACGGGCGACGAGTTGGTCGAGCCTGGCCAGCCCCTTGGGCCGGGGCAGATCTACAACAGCAACCGGGTTCTGCTGTGCAGTTGGTTGCAACGCATGGGCTGCGAGGTGATTGATGCGGGAATCCTTCCGGACGACCTCGATGCCACCCGTGCGCGTCTGGGGCAATTGCAGGACGTTGACCTGATCCTGTCCACGGGCGGGGTTTCGGTGGGGGAGGCTGATTTCCTCGGCGTCGCCCTGAGGGAGGAAGGCGAACTGGCGCTGTGGAAACTGGCGATCAAGCCCGGCAAGCCGCTGACCTGCGGCCATTTCCGGAACGTGCCGGTGATCGGCTTGCCAGGGAATCCGGCCTCGACGCTTGTGACGTTTGCGTTGCTGGCACGGCCCTACATCTTGCGGCGTCAGGGCGTTCAGGATGTCACGCCCTTGAGGTTCCGGGTGCCGGCACGGTTTGACTGGCCTCAGGCCGGCAACCGTCGCGAGTACCTGCGGGGGCGGCTGGATCAAGGTGGCGCCATCATTTATGGCAATCAGAGCTCAGGTGTCCTGCGTAGTGCGGCGTGGGCCGAGGGGCTGGTGGAGGTCATGGAAGGGCGGACGCTGTCTGAGGGAGATGAAGTGACTTTCATCCCCCTGAGTGAGCTGTTGGGTTGATCTTGCCGGGTGTGTGCGAAGCCGATGATCCGGCCTCGCACTCACCCGGGCATCAACGGGCTCAGCAGTGATACGAGCTGGTCGAATCGGCTGTTGGCCACCCAGCCCAGCATGCCCAGCACCACTGCGGTGGCGCCTGCCGAATAGGCCAGGCGGTACTTGATGGATTTGACGTCATCCCGGATTTCGTCCATGTCACGGCGAATGTACTTGAGATGGGTTTCCAGCTCGACGACCCGTGGTTCCATATCGGCTTCTCCGCTTTTTCTGTCGTTGCTTCTGAACTCGTTCTGCTGACCGGGGCGGCTGTCGCCAAGCGGGGTGACCGGGCTCAGAGGCATTCGGGTTTCATGGCTTTGCATGGCAGTGGCCGCCTCCTGTCCTGAAGTGGCCTATGCAACGGTTGAGGTCGCTCGATCCTTCGAACGCCTTCGGGGTGTTTACACTCATTACCTGCACTTCCTTGTGTTGTGGCCAGACTGATGATTGATACCGCTTGCACAAAGTGTCTCATTGCCTGGAAGGGGTCAATTGAGCCGTTTCCTCATGTTTTGTAAGAAAGATCCTTGCGTCGTGGGACGAAAGGCTCGGCTTCCGCTGCCCGAATCAGGCGTTTGAGATTTTTTCGTTCACGGGTGGTCAAGATGGCCGTGACCGATTCAGTTTCAGGAGGAACAGCCATGGGTGAACGCAAGGCGCTTTTGATCCTGCATGGCAAGCAGGCGCTCAACGAACAGGTCCGCGCCGCCGTAGAGGACAGGCGCAGGGGCGGCTGGGATCTGGCGGTGCGGTTGACGTGGGAGTCCGGGGATGCGCAACGGATCGTGGAGGAGGCGCTGGAGGCTGGCTTTGCGCAAATCATCGCCGGCGGAGGTGACGGGACGTTGCGCGATGTGGCCCAGGCCTTGGCGGGGCATGCGCGCAAGGCCAGCCTGGTTCTGCTCCCGCTGGGCACGGCCAACGATTTCTCCCGCGCAGCGGGCATTCCCTTGGCGGTGGATGAGGCGCTGGCGTTGCTGGAAGCGCCGGCGTTCGACATTGACCTTGGCGAGGTGGGCGGGCAGATATTCCTCAACATGGCCACCGGTGGGCTCGGCAGCCAGGTGACGGCCAACACGTCGGAAGACCTGAAAAAGGTGCTTGGCGGTGCCGCCTACCTGTTCACGGGGCTGTCGCGGTTCAGCGAGCTGCATGCGGCCTACGGCGAGCTGCAGGGGCCGGATTTCTACTGGAGCGGCGAGTTGCTGGCGCTGGGCATCGGCAATGGCCGGCAGGCGGGGGGCGGGCATGTGCTGTGCCCGGAGGCGGTGGTCGACGACGGCCTTTTGGACATCGGGATCCTGCCGGCGCCGCAGGAGGTGGTCGGTACGCTGAAGACGTTGCTCAGTGACGGTTTCGGCCTGGATAACCTGTTCGTTCGCACCCGTTTGCCCTGGGTCGAGATCAAGGTCGCCGAAGGGCTTTGCATCAACCTCGACGGTGAGCCGATGGAGGGCGACAGCTTGCGGTTCGAGGCGCGCCCCGCGGCGCTGCGCGTGCACCTGCCGCAGGATTCGCCGTTGCTGGGCGGTGCCGCGGTCAATCGTCCAGGCTGATGATCTGTTCGCGCACCGCGAACAGCACGAGGCCCGCCACGTCGTAGATCTGCAGGCGTTTCATGATCTGCGAGCGGTGGGTCTCCACGGTCTTGATGCTCAGGCCCAGGCCGTTGGCGATTTCCCGTGTGGACTTGCCGCGCACGATCAGCCGCAGGATTTCCAGCTGGCGGGCCGTCAGGTTGTGGGTGTCGGTCGTTTCCGGCTGGCTCTTCTGGGTGCGGATCAGCGCCTGGTTGATCACCGTGTGGGCGATGGCCGGGCTCAAGTACCGTTCGTTGTTGCGCAGGGCTTCCAGGGCGTGTTCCAGCTCGGTGGCCGTGGTGTCCTTGAGCAGGTAGCCATGGGCGCCGGATTCCAGCGCCTGCATGATCAGCGCAGGGTCGGTGTGCATCGACAGGATCAGCACCTTGCTTTGCGGACGCACCCGCTTGAGCTGCTGCAGGGCCTCCAGGCCGCCGGTTTCTTTCATGGAAATGTCCAGCAGCACGATATCGGGAATCAGCCGCTCGACCAGTTCAAGCAACTGCGAGCCGTCGCTGGCCTCGCCGATTACCGCGTAGCCGGGAATGTCCAGCACCAGAGCGCGCACGCCGGCCCTGATCAGCGAGTGGTCATCCACCAGGAGTAAGTTACAAGTCAACGCAAAACCTTATGGGTGCTGGCCCGCTCAAGCGCGCGGGGCGCCCAGGGGAAAAGTGCTTCGATTTGAGTGCCTTTGCCCGGCTCGCTGGTGACGGTCAGATTGCCGCCCAGCTGTTCGATCCGTTCGGCCATTCCCGCCATTCCCCGCTGGCCTTCGCGCCCCGGATTCTGTGCCGGCGAGAACCCTTGGCCATCATCGCTGATCATCAGCGTCAGGCCCTGCGGCAGGCGCTGGATGCAGATCAGCAGGTTGCTGGCGTTGGCATGGCGCAGGATGTTGGTCACCGCTTCCTGGGTGATGCGGAATGCGGCCACGGCCATTTCTTCGGGAATGCCGTTCAGGCGCTGCCGGCAGTCCAGGCTCCAGTGAATTGAAGTGCTGCCGAGCGTCTTGAGCAAGTGCGCGCGCAAACTGGCTTCCAATCCCAGGCTGGTCAATTGCCGGGGATTGAGAATGGCCGATACATCCCGCACTTTGTTCAGGGTTTCTTCGAGGGTGTCGCAGAGTGCCGAACAGGACGACTGCAGATCTTCCGGCAGGCGTCGCTTGAGCCATTCGCTTTGCAGTTTGGCGGCGGTCAGCAACTGGCCGATGTCGTCGTGCAGTTCACGGCTGAGGCGGTGACGCTCGTTTTCCTGGACTTCCAGCAGGCGGTCGGCCAGTTCCTGGGGCTGGAACTTGATCGATTTGCGCGAAAGCCGGTACTGCACGGCGACGCAAACGGCGGCCGCGACGTTGACCAGCAGCAGGCCCAGGGACAGCGGGGCCGACAGGCCATAGGTCAGCAGGCAGCCCAGGGCCGAGCAAATGCACAGCGTCAGGGTGAAACGGCGTGCGTTTTCCCGGGAGGGCGGCCATGTGGTGATTGACTTGAGGCTGGCGTACATAGCGGATGGAGCCAATGGATGTTCGCTGCGGGCAGACCGGCCATGAGGGGTGGCGGGTCTCTGTCTTAAAATATTGTCGTTCGGTCGATGCTTTCAATGCGGCCCCGAGCGAAAAGTGATCGTTTACTTCGCTCTATGTCGACGATTGGAGTCACTGTGCCATTAATTGAAAGCAACTAACGGGCGGCATAATACCACTTCGGATACCGTTGGTCGCGTTTGCGATATATGTCCAAAAAGTCAGGAAACATGCTTTGTTGGACGCCTGTTCCATAATGGAAAAGTTGATATTCAAGACTCGATAGATATCGGCTTTTCCTGAAGTTTCATGCACAGGTAAACCCCGATGTCGACAGGGAATGTTGTTGTCGGCCGGGTGTCATTGTTTTTGTGGGCTTGTCGCTGGCGGGTATGTGAGTTGTCTGATTGCGACCTGCATCGGTTCACGCAAACAGAAGGCCAATACCGGCCGTCTTCTTCAGCGGCCGATTTGAGCCTGGCGATCCAGGTAGCTGACGAGGGTCAGCGGTTTGGCGCTGAGCGGTTGCAGGCACGGCTGACCGACTTGAAAGGCGAAGGCTTCGATCAGGGATGTCTGCTCGGTCTCGTCCAGGCCCAATTGACCGGTGTGCTGATCGACCAGCTCCAGTTGCCAGGCCATCAGCGTGAAGCAGTCCTGCAGCGCGCCCAGCGCTTCGGCGTGCAGGTTCACCTGTTCCAGCGCCTGGTCGAGCAGCCGGTGAAGCGTCAGCGAAAATTCGGAAATGGCCTTGAGCGCCAGGTCGTTGGCCTTGTTCGCCAGCTTGAGCAGCGTGCCGAGCATGCAGTCGATGGCGTCCCGGTCGTTGCTGATCAGTTGCAGGTGGCTGAGGCATTCTTCGGATTTGGCCAGGAGCGTCTCTGCCTCGACAAGAAATTCGGGGAACCGCTGCGCCCACTCTTTACGGTCGATCGGCATGCTTATCTCCGCAACGTCATGTCTGATGAGCGAATGTCGTGTGTGCCGGCGATCATGGACCGTCGTGAGACCGCGCCCCGGTGTGCCTGGGCAGAGACTGGGGATTTCTGGAGGGTGGGTAACCACTGACCTGCGATCGCACACAAAAGCCTGACTCCGTTCATGCAATGAGAATGGCGTCACATTAATGGCTATTGGATATTGCGAACATCAGGTTGGGCCTGATTGTTACTAGGGGATTCCCTTAGGCACGGGAACCTGCCGCGAAAATCGAGGTCGCGCCGCTGAGACTTTAGCAGATGAAAACACGGGGCCAGTAAACCATGATGTTAATGTGACATCAATGCTTTGGCGTGGCATTTTGCTGTCTTGCGGGTAGGGATCAAGATCCGGCCCGTGCAGCCGATAACCCCTTTTAGTGAATTCATCAGAACAAGCCCAGGAGTCATTGATGGCCGGCATTCTCGACACGGTAGACCAACGCACGCAACTGGTGGGTGAGAATCGCCTGGAAATTCTCATGTTTCGGCTGGCCGGGCGCCAATTGTTCGCGATCAACGTATTCAAGGTCCAGGAAGTCCTGCAACTGCCCAAGCTGACCCTGATGCCTCAGCGCCATCCGTTCGTCTGCGGCGTGGTCAACCTGCGCGGCCAGACCCTGCCGGTGATCGACCTGTCCCAGGCGATCGGCATGCGTCCGCTGGTGCCGGGCCCGAACAGCACGATCATCGTCACCGAATACAACCGTTCGGTGCAGGCGTTCCTGGTGGGCGGCGTGGACCGCATCGTCAACATGAACTGGGAAGCCATCCTGCCGCCGCCGACCAGCGCCGGCCGCCAGCACTACCTGACCGCGATCAGCAAGGTCGACGATCAACTGGTGGAAATCATCGACGTCGAAAAGGTGCTGGCGGAAATCGTGCCGTACAACGCCAAAGTGTCGCGGGACAAGCTCGACGACCCGGTGCTGGAGCGTGCCCGCGGCCGCGAGGTGCTGCTGGTGGACGACTCCAACGTCGCGCTGTCGCAACTGCGCGACACCCTCGGCCAGCTGGGCGTGAAGATGCACATCGCCAGCGACGGCCTGAAGGCCCTGAACCTGCTCAAGTCCTGGGCCGACACCGGAGTGAGCATGACCGACAAGCTGCTGATGGTCTTCACCGACGCGGAAATGCCGGAAATGGACGGCTACCGCCTGACCACCGAGATCCGCAGCGATCCGCGCCTGCGCGGCCTGTATGTGGTGCTGCACACCTCGCTGTCCGGCAGCTTCAACGACTCGATGGTGAAGAAGGTCGGTTGCGACAATTTCCTCTCCAAGTTCCAGCCGGACAAGCTGGTCGATGTGGTGCGCCAGCGCCTGATGCTCGACGAAGTGTCGGCCTGAGCGGAGCGGTCCAGGGGCGTGAGCCTGCGGTGACGGCCGTGTGAGGGGCGGCCTCTTCGCGGGCCGGCGCGTTCCCGCCGTTTTGGGGCTTTGATTCGGCGGCCGGCTCGTATAGGGTGGCGTTCTTTACCCACCAGGGAGTTGGCCATGCTGCGTCTGAGCGCGCTTTACCGTTACCCGTTGAAATCCGGCAAGGCCGAAGTCCTGCAAGGGATCGGCCTGGACAAGCTGGGGCTTGAAGGTGACCGACGCTGGATGCTGGTGGACGAGCCCAGCGGGCGTTTCCTCACTCAGCGCGCCGAAGCGAAGATGAGCCAACTGTCGGCGTTGTGGAACCCCGCAGGCGGGCTGACGCTCAGCGCAGCGGGCCACGGGGCCATCGACATCGCGGTGCCCGGCGACGCGGCCGAATTGCGCGGCGTGACCATCTGGCGCGACACCCTGCGGGTGCCGGACGCCGGCGACGAAGCGGCCCGCTGGGTCAGCGATTTCATCGGCAAGCCGACGCGGCTGGTGCAGGTGCCCCTGGACCGTGCCCGCATCACCCAGGCCGGTTACGGCAAGGATGACGACCAGGTGGCGTTCGCCGACGGGTTCCCGCTGTTGCTGATCGGTGAAGCGTCCTTGCGGCACTTGTCGCAAGCGGTCGGGCGTCCCCTGGAAATGCTGCGCTTTCGGCCCAACCTTGTGATCGAAGGCAGCGAAGCCTACGCCGAGGACGGCTGGAAGCGGATCCGCATCGGCGATGTGGAGTTCCGGGTGGTCAAGTCCTGCTCGCGCTGCATCCTGACGACGATCGACCCCAAGACCGGCGAGCGCAGCGCCGACCGGGAACCGCTGGCGACCCTGCAGAAGACCCGCGCCCAGGCCGATGGCGCGATGTTCGGGCAGAACCTGGTGAACGACGGCAACGGCCGGCTGGAAGTCGGCATGCCGGTGGAAATCCTCGAATGACCGGCCTGTAAACGAAAATGCCCGTGTCCTTGGACACGGGCATTTTCTTTTGCGGCGCGATCTGTGGGATCAGCCGCGGTATTCGCACAGGTAGGCGGTGTCTACGGCCACTTTCAGCTGGAACTTGCTGTTGGCCGGCACGTTGAAATGGCTGCCGGCGGCGAAGGTTTCCCAGTCGCTGCTGTCCGGCAGCTTGACGGTCAGCGCGCCCGAGACCACGTGCATGATTTCGCGCTGTGCGGTGCCGAATTCGTATTCGCCCGGGGCCATGACGCCGATGGTCGCCGGACCTTCGGCGGTGCCGAATGCGATCGATTTGACGGTGCCGTCGAAGTACTCGTTGACTTTGAACATGGGCGATTCCTCGAAAAGGGTCAAAAAGGGCCGGCCAGTATGCACAAGGCACCAGGCGCCGTCATCTGTCTAAAGCGGTAGCACCAGCGGCAGCAAACGGGCGGTGTTGCGGGCGTCTTCCAGGGCCCGGTGCTGCTGGCCGCTGAACTGAAGGCCGGCCAGCTGCAGGGCGCCGTTCAGCCCCAGGGGCCGCTCCAGGCGCCGGGCCTTGGCGAAGCGTTGCTTGAGGTTCATGTGCGGCACCTGGCTCAGGGCGCTGTCGAGCTGCAGGCGCTGCCATTCCTGGAGCAACTGCTTGCGGTCGTAGTCGCCCCAGCTGGCCCAGCCCTCCAGGCGGGCCCGGTGCTGGTCCAGCCAGCGCTCGAACGCGGGCCAGACCTCGCCCAAGGTCTGCGCCGAATCGATGTTGGCCTGGGTGATGTGGGTGAGTTCGCGGCAGAACGGCGTCAGCAAGGGCCGGCGCATCGGTTTGACGAAGCGTTGGAAGTGATCGCGCTCGCGGCCGGCGCGGTCGACCAGGGTGGCGCCGATCTCGATGATCTCCATTTCCGTGACCGGCCAGCCGCCCTCGTCGGTGGTGGCTTCCAGATCAATGACCAGCCAGTGGGGCATCGCAGGGTTCCTGATGTGTACGTTCCGATAGTTCAGAGCGTAGTCAAACCCTGCGGATGCGCCTGGCGACTCACTCGACCTGCAGCAGAACCTGACGATTCTTCACCTGATCGCCGACCTTGACCTGCACCCGCCTGAGCACGCCGTCGATGCCGGCCGTGAGCGGATGCTCCATTTTCATCGCCTCCAGCACCACCAGCAGCTGCCCCTTGCTGACCGGGCTGCCCTCGCTGACGAGCACGTCGACGATGGCGCCGTCCATGGGCGCCTTCAGCGTGCCGGAGCCGACGCTGCTCTGACTGTCGATCACCGCATGAGTTCGATCCTCAAGGTTCAGGCTGGCGGCACCGGAGAACAGCCACAGCCTGTCGGCTTCCAGGCGATAGGCATGGCGCTGGCGCAGGCCATCGATCTGCAGGGTCACGTGCCGCTCATCCTGTTCGATGAGCGTCAGGTCGAGGCTGCGTTCTGCCGCTTGCACCCGGAACACTCCGTCCGGGCCGGCGTGCAGTTGCACGTCCCACGTCTGCTCGCCCAGGCCGAGGCGGTAGTCGACCGGCACGCCGACGTTGTTGCGCCAGCCCGCCAGCACCGGGCGATGGGGCTGCGCGCTGCTGCGGTAGAACAGCACCGTGGCGATGGCCAGTTCCTCGGCGCCCGGTGTGTAGGGGGACAGGCACGGGTGGTCGGAGAAATGCTGCGGGATGAACCCGGTGTCGAACCGGCCGCCGATGAACTGCGGATGCTGCAGCAGCGCCGCCAGCAAGCGCTGGTTGCTTTGCACGCCGAGCAGCACGCTGTCCTGCACCGCGCGCAGCAGCTTGCGCCTGGCCTCTTCGCGGGTGGCGCCGTGGGCGATCAGCTTGCCCAGCATCGGGTCGTAGAACGGACTGACCGCCCGGCCTTCCAGCAGGCCGTGGTCGATCCGGGCGCCGTTTTGCAGCGCCGGCTCCCAGGCCAGAATGCGCCCGGTCTGCGGCAGGAAGTCCTGGGCCGGATCCTCGGCGTACAGCCGCACTTCCATGGCATGGCCGTCGAGCCGCACCTGTTCCTGCGTCAGCGGCAGCGGCCGGCCCTCGGCGACCGCCAGTTGCCAGGCCACCAGGTCCAGCCCGGTGATCAGTTCGGTCACCGGGTGCTCGACCTGCAGCCGGGTGTTCATCTCCAGAAAATAGAAGCGCCCCTGGGCGTCGAGCAGAAACTCCACGGTGCCGGCGCCCACGTAGTTCACGGCGCGCCCGGCCTTGATCGCCGCCGCGCCCATGGCCTCGCGCAATGCCGGGGTCATCACCGGGCAAGGGGCCTCTTCGATGACTTTCTGGTGGCGGCGCTGGATCGAGCAGTCGCGCTCGCCCAAATGAATGAGGTTGCCCAGGCGGTCTCCGAACAGCTGAAACTCCACATGGCGCGGTTCGACCAGGGCCTGCTCCAGGATCAGTTCGTCGCTGCCGAACGCGTTGAGCGCTTCGGAGCGGGCGGTGCGCAGTTGCGCGGGCAGCGCTTGCGCATCGTGCACCAGGCGCATGCCGCGTCCGCCGCCGCCGGCGCTGGCCTTGATCATCAGCGGGTAGCCGATGCGTTCGGCTTCGCGCATCAGCGTGGCGTCGTCCTGTTCCGCGCCTTGGTAGCCGGCGATGCAGGGGACACCGGCGGCGAGCATGGCGATTTTCGAGCGGCGCTTGCTGCCCATCAGCTCGATGGCTTCGGTGCCCGGGCCGATGAAGGTCAGGCCGGCCTGTTCGCAGGCCCGGGCGAAGTCGGCGTTCTCCGAGAGGAAACCGTAGCCGGGATGGATCGCGTCGGCGCCACTGCGCCGGGCCGCGTCGAGGATCACCGGGATGTTCAGGTAGGACTGCTGCACCGGTGCAGGGCCGATGTTCACCGCCTGGTCGGCCATCTGCACATGCAGGGCATCGGCGTCGGCGTCGCTGAACACCGCGACCGTACGGTAGCCGAGGGACTGGGCGGTGCGCTGGATCCGGCAGGCGATCTCGCCGCGGTTGGCGATCAGGATCTTGTGGAGGGCGGGCATGGCGGTTTTCCCTGGAAGGTGGCGTTGGATGGGCGGGCCTCAGCGCGAGCAGGTGCGTTCCGGGCGTGGTTCACGTGGCCCACTTCGGCTTGCGCTTTTGCATGAAGGCCAGCGTGCCTTCGTTGCCTTCGGTACCGGTCACCGCCTCGCTGAACCATTGCGCCGCCTCGTCCAGCAGTTCGCCTGCCGGTTGTGCGGCACTGGCCAGCAGCAGCTTCTTGGTCATGGCGTTCGCCTCCGGGGCGCAGCACAACACATGGTCGAGCACTTCATCCAGGCGCTCGGCCAGGGCCTGCGGATCCTGCTCGACAAAATGCACCAGCCCCATGCGCCGGGCCTGGTGGCCGTCGAAGCGGGCGGCGGTCAGGGCCAGGCGCCGGGCTTCGGTGAGGCCGATGCGCTGCACCACGAACGGCGCGATCTGCGCCGGCAGCAGCCCGAGGCTGGTTTCCGGCAGGCCGAACTGGGCCTGGTGGTCGGCCATGGCGATGTCGCTGACGCAGGCCAGGCCGAATCCGCCGCCCAGCACGGCGCCCTGCAGCACGGTGATCAGCACTTGCGGCGCCTGTTGCGCCTCCTCCAGCAGGGCGCCGAAGGCGCGGTTCAGGTCACGGTAGGCCTGGGTGCCCTGGGCGCGGGCGTTGGCCATGTCCTTGATGTCGCCGCCGGCGCAGAAATGGCCGCCGGCGCCGCTGAGTACGATGGCCCGCACGGTTCTGTCGTCCCGCACCGCCGCCAGCGCGGCGCGCAGTTCGGCGACCATCTGCAGGCTCATGGCATTGCGGCTGTCGGGGCGGTTGAGGGTGATGTGCAGCACACCGTTGTGCGGTTCGAGCAACAGCGTCGCGCAGGCGGGCAGGGTGCTCATGGGCGTTTCCCCGGCAGGATGCCCATCAGCTTGCAGATGATCCCCAGCATGATCTCGTCGGCGCCGCCGCCGATCGACACCAGCCGCACGTCGCGGTAGGCGCGGGCCACCGGGTTGTCCCACATGTAGCCCATGCCGCCCCAGTACTGCAGGCAGCTGTCGCTGACCTCGCGCCCGAGGCGCCCGGCCTTGAGCTTGGCCATCGACGCCAGGCGGGTGACGTCCTGGCCTTTCACGTACTGTTCGGTGGCCTGGTAGACCAAGGCCCGCAGGCATTCGATTTCGGTCTGCAGCTCGGCGAGGCGGAAGTGGATCACCTGGTTGTCGATCAGCGGGTTGCCGAAGGTCTTGCGCTCCTTGCAGTACTCGATGGTGCTGTCGACGCAATACTCCAGCCCCTTGATCATGTTCGCCGCGCCGAACAGGCGTTCTTCCTGGAACTGCAGCATCTGCATCATGAACCCGGCGCCTTCGTGGCCGATGCGGTTGCGCTGCGGCACGCGCACGTCGTCGAAGAACACCTGGGCGGTCTCCGAACTGCGCATGCCGAGCTTGTTCAGGTGCGGGCTGAGGCTGATGCCGGGCGTGTCCATCGGCACCATGATCAGGGATTTGTTGACGTGGGGCTTGTCGTCCGAGGTGTTGGCCAGCAGGCAGATGAAGTCGGCGCTCGGCGAGTTGGTGATCCACATCTTGCTGCCGTTGATCACGTAGTCGTCGCCGTCCTTGCGGGCGGTGGTCTTGAGCCCGGCGACGTCGGAGCCGGCGCCGACCTCCGAGACGCCGATGCAGCCGACCCGTTCGCCGGTGATGGCCGGGCGCAGGAATTCCTCGCGCAGTTCATCGGAGCCGAAGCGGGCCAGGGCCGGGGTGCACATGTCGGTCTGCACGCCGATGGACATCGGGATGCCGCCGCAATGGATGGTGCCGAACTCTTCGGCGGCGACGATCGAGTAGCTGTAGTCCAGGCCCATGCCGCCGAACTTCTCCGGTTTGGAGATGCCCAGCAGACCCAGTTCGCCGGCCTTGCGGAAGATCTCGTGGATCGGAAAGCGGCCGGCCCTTTCCCATTCCTCGACGTGGGGGTTGATCTCGTGTTCGACGAACTGGCGCACGGTGCGGCGCAGGGCTTCGTGTTCCGGGGTGAAGATCATTGTTGTTGTTCTCCTCAGGATCCGTTTGGGTGTCAGAAGCGGCTGACGCCGAAGCTGTTGGGCTGCAACGTGCGGATGTCGGCCTCGTGGCAGATGTCCAGCAGGTAGCCGAGCAGGATGCGGGTGTCGCGGGGGTCGATCAGGCCGTCGTCCCACAGGTTGGCGCTGCCGTAGAGGGCGGTGGACTGGCTGTCGAGCTTCTGCGCGGTGGCCTGTTCGAGCATGTCGAGCATTTTCGGGTCGGGCTCCAGCCCGTCCTTGAGCTGCCGGGCTTCGGTGACGATGCGCAGCACCTTGCCGGCCTGTGCGCCGCCCATCACGGCGGTGCGGCTGTTGGGCCAGGCGAAGATGAAGCGCGGATCGAGGCCGCGCCCGCACATCGCATAGTTGCCGGCGCCGTAGGAGCCGCCGACCACGAGGGTCAGCTTCGGCACCCGCGCGTTGGCCACCGCCTGGATCAGCTTGGAGCCGTGCTTGATCACGCCGCGCTGTTCCGATTCGGTGCCGACCATGAAACCGGTGGTGTTGTGGAAGAACAGCAGCGGCGTGCGGCTCTGGTCGCACAGTTGAATGAACTGCGCCGCCTTGCTCGCGCCGTCGGGGGTGATCGGGCCGTTGTTGCCGATGAAGCCGCAGGCCCGGCCCTGGATTTTCAGGTGGCCGCAGACCGTCTGCCGGTCGAACTCGCCCTTGAACTCCAGGAAGCGCGACTCATCGGCGATCCGCGCAATGATCTCGCGCACGTCATAGGGCTTTTTCGGGTCGTCCGGGATCAGCCCGAGCAGTTCGTCGATGGGGTAGAGCGGCTCCTTGCAGGGCGGTTCGGGCCGCGGGGGCAACTGTTCGTTCCAGTTCAGCAGGCTGACGATCTCGCGCACCTGACGGATGCCGTCGGCATCGTTTTCGGCCAGGTATTCGGCGGTGCCGGCCACCTGCGCGTGCATCTCGGCGCCGCCCAGCTCTTCGTCGGTGGCCACTTCACCGGTCGCCGCCTTCAGCAGCGGAGGGCCGGCGAGGAACAGCTTGGCCTTGCCCCGCACCACCACCACGTAATCCGACAGCCCCGGCTGGTAGGCGCCGCCGGCGGTGGCCGAGCCGTGCACCACGGTGATCTGCGGCAGGCCCATGGCCGACATCCGCGCCTGGTTGGCGAAGCTGCGCGCGCCTTCGACGAAGATTTCCGCCGCGTAGTTGAGGTTGGCGCCGCCGCTTTCGGCGAGGGTGATCACCGGCAGTTTGTTTTCCTGGGCGATCTGTTGCAGGCGCAGGGACTTCTTCAGGCCGGAGGGGGAGATGGTGCCGCCCTTGATCGCGCTGTTGTTCGCCACCACCAGGGCCCGCACGCCGGAGACATAGCCGATCCCGGCGATCAGGCCGCCGCCGGCGGCGCTGCCGTCCTTGTCGTCATGCAGCCGGTAGCCGGCCAGGCTGGCCAGTTCGAGGAACGGCGAGCCGGGATCGAGCAGCAGGTTCAGGCGTTCGCGGGGCAGCAACTGGCCGCGCTTGTCGAACTTCGGCTTGGCTTCGGCGGCCTTGTCCAGCAGGTTCCGTTCGAGCTGCTGCACATGCTCGATGGCCGCCAGCATCGCGGCGCGGTTGCGGGCGAAGGCTTCGCTGTGGGGGTCGAGTTGGGACTGGATCTGCGGCATGGCTTATTCCTTGTCCTTGAGCACGTCGGGCAGGTAGGCGCGGTGGAAACCGTTGAACGGTTCGCTGTGGCTTGCCTTGTGCAGCGGCCAGGCGCGGTTGCCGAGGCTGGCGGCACCGTCGATGCGCACGGTGCTGCCGCTGATGAACGCGGCGGCGGGGCTCAACAGGAACACGATCGCCGCGCTGACCTCGGATTCGGTGCCGATGCGCTTGAGCGGCACATGTTCGCGCAGGGTCGGGATCACCGCCTTGAACGCGCCTTCATAGGTGTCCATGCCGCTGGAGGCGATCCAGCCCGGCGCCACCGCGTTGACCCGCACGCCGGCGCAGCCCCATTCGAAGGCGGCGGTCTTGGTGAAGTTCTCCATGCCCGCGCGCGCGGCGCCGGAGTGGCCCATGCCGGGCATGCCGCCCCACATGTCGGCCAGCATGTTGACGATGCTGCCGCCGTGTTTGCCCATCGACTGGTTGAACACTTCCCGGGCCATCAGGAAGCCGCCGACCAGGTTGGTGCGCAGCACGGTCTCGAAGCCTTTCTGGTTGATCGAGGCCAGCGGCGACGGGTACTGGCCGCCGGCGTTGTTGACCAGGCCGTGGATCGGCCCGTGTTCGCGAACCGTCTCGCCGACCATCGCCTTCACGGCGTCTTCGTCGCGGATGTCGCAGGCTTTCCAGTGCGCGCGGCCGCCGTCTTCGGCGATTTCGCCGGCGACCTTCTGCAGCTTCTCGGGCTTGCGTCCGACCAGCAGCACCGTGGCCCCGAGCGCGGCCAGTTCGTGGGCGGTGCAGCGGCCGATGCCGCTGCCGCCCCCTGTGACGATGACCGTCTGCCCGCTGAACAGGCCGGCATTGAATATCGATCGGTAAGCCATGGCGCCATCCTTCATTCGAATTGTTCGGCGATGCTTCGCGGCACCGGGATCTGGATCTCCAGCAGCTGCTGGGCGAAGGCCTTGCCTTGCGGATCGATCCGCAGGCTGGCCACGCCACCGCCGCCCAGGGCGTTCTCCAGCAGGAAGTTGAGGCTGTGGGTGCCGGGCAGGTACCAGCGTTCGACCCGTCCGCGGATCGGGTCCAGGACATGGCTCATCCAGTCCACCAGCACCGCCGGGGTCAGCGCTTCGGCGATCCACGGCAGGTATTCGGGGCGGCGCGGCATCACGCCGATGTTGCTGTGGTCGCCCTTGTCCCCGGAGCGCGCCACGGCCAGTTTCACCAGCGGCACGCTGGCGTCGGCGCGGCCCTGGGGCTTGGGCGGTTCGTGGGGCACGGGCAGGTCATCGCTGTTGAAGGTGGCCGCCGGAGGCAAGGCGCAGGGATGGCGCTCGCCGGCGATGTCGATCTGCAGGGTGCAGGCGGTCTTGTCGATCAGGAAGGAGAACAGCCGGATCAGCGGGTACACCGTCGGCCGTCCGCCGACGATGCCGGTCAGGCCCGGCGCCATGCCGGTGGCGGCCTGGGCGATCTCCCGGGAGAACAGCACCAGCGCCTGTTTGTTCGGGTGGCGCACGGCGAGTTTGATCACCACTTCGCGGCTGTCGCGGCGCTGGCCATGGGGGCCGTAGGTGGCTTCGCTGCCGAGCAGTTCGACGTTGACTTCGCTGTAGGGGCCCCAACCACGCTCCGCCAGCATCTGCGAGGTCTTGTCGATGATCGCCTGGCTGACCCGCCGTGCCTTGTCCACCGCATCGATGCCGGCGATCAGGCAACTGGCGGTGCAGCGGAAACCGTCCGGATACGTCGCGCTGACCTTGTACTTGCCGCTGGGCGGCAGGCCCTTGGCGCCGTGCACGCGGACGGCGTTCTTGCCCTGCTGCTGGAGTTTCACCTGGGTGAAGTCGCAGATCACATCGGGCAACAGATAGGCCTGCGGGTCGCCGATCTCATACAGCATCTGCTCGCCGACGGTCAGCGGCGTCACCAGCCCGCCCGAGCCCTCCGGTTTGCTGACGGTGAACTGGCCGTCGGCGCTGACTTCGACGATCGGAAAGCCGATGTGCTCGTAGTCCGGCACGTCGCGCCAATCGGTGAAGTTGCCGCCGGTGCACTGGGCGCCGCATTCGATGATGTGCCCGGCGAGGGCGGCATGGGCCAGCCGGTCGTAGTCGTGCCACGACCAGCCGAACTCATGCACCAGCGCGGCGCTGACCACGGCGCTGTCGACCACCCGCCCGGTGATGACGATGTCGGCCCCCAGGCGCAGGGCCTCGGCGATGCCCGGCGCGCCGAGATAGGCATTGGTCGAGACGCACAAGGGCGGGAGCGGGGCGCCGCTGAACATCTCGGTGATGCCCTGGGTGGCGAGTCCTTTGAACTGCGGCTGCAGGTCATCGCCCAGCAGCACGGCGATCTTCAGGTCCACGCCGGCCCGGTCGCAGGCAGCCTGCAGCGCAGCGGCGCACGCGGTGGGGTTGATCCCGCCGGCATTGCTGATGACGCGGATGCGCTGCTGCGCCAGCTGCGGCAAAAGCGGGGTGAGGATGTCGATGAAGTCGCCGGCGAATCCGGCTTGGGGGTCTTTCAGGCGGGCGCCGGCCATGATCGACAGGGTGATTTCGGCCAGGTAATCGAACACCAGGTAGTCCAGGCGTCCGCCCTTGACCAGTTGTTCGGCGGCGGTCGAGGTGTCACCCCAGAATGCGCTGGCGCATCCGATGCGGACGGTGGTGGGCCTTGTGCTGGGCATCGTTGTCTCCGACTCAGGAACCTGCGACAGAAGTGCATCGAGGCTACCAAGCAAGCGCTTGGTTTGTAAACAGCGGAATCATCTTCCTCCCAAGCGCTTGCTTGGGCGCGGCCGGCGGCTTAAATTGCCCGCGCAACCCTGCGTTTCCGGGCGCAGCAGACTGATCGACTGTAGGAGAGAACGGGTGGACGAGCAAAAAGCCCTGGGGGTCATGCGTGAACTGGTCGACGAAGGCCGGTTGACCGATCCGGACAGCGCCCGCGGCAAACTGCTGCAAGTGGCGGCCCACCTGTTTCGCAACAAAGGCTACGAACGCACGACCGTGCGCGACCTGGCGGGCGCCGTGGGCATTCAGTCGGGCAGCATCTTTCACCACTTCAAGAGCAAGGACGAGATCCTGCGGGCGGTGATGGAGGAAACCATCCGCTACAACACTGCCCTGATGCGCGCTTCGCTGGCTGAGGCCTCTGACGTGCGGGAGCGGGTGCTGGCGCTGATCCGCTGCGAACTCCAGTCCATCATGGGCGGCAGCGGAGAGGCCATGGCGGTGCTGGTCTATGAATGGCGCTCGCTGTCGGACGACGGTCAGGCCAAGGTGCTGGCCCTGCGCGACATCTACGAGGACATCTGGCTGCAGGTGTTGGGCGAGGCCAAGGCCGCCGGGCTCATCCGGGGCGATGTGTTCATTACCCGACGTTTTCTCACAGGCGCGTTGTCGTGGACGACCACCTGGTTTCGTGCCGGCGGCAGCCTGAGCCTGGATCAACTGGCCGAAGAGGCGTTGGTGCTGGTGCTCGAAGAGCGCTGAGCGCTTTCTATAAGGCCGGGAAACTGGCTAACTGGGCGAAAACGCCTAATTTGAATGCTGGGATCGTTACTTTTTCGGGGAGTGGGGCAATTTGAAGTCTTCGCCAGTACGCAAGGCCGCCGGGTTTGTGCTCGCGGCGCTAGCGTTTTCGGTGCTGCCGGTTCAGGCGGCGCAATTGGTGCGGGTGGGCGCTGCGCACTTTCCGCCGTACACCATCCGACCGGAGAACGGCGCCGACACCGGTCTGCTGCCGGAACTGGTCGAGGCGTTGAACCGCTCGCAGAGCGACTATCGCTTCGAGCTTGTTCCCACCTCGATTCCCCGTCGGTTCGGCGACTTCAAGGAAGGTCGCACGGACATGGCGATCTTCGAGAACCCGGACTGGGGCTGGAAGGACATTCCCCATTCCACGGTCGACATGGGGCTGGAGGACGCGGAGATTTTCGTCGCGCAGAACGAGCCCGGCCGCCAGCAGAGCTACTTTGCCGATCTCAAGGGCAAACGCCTGGCGCTGTACAGCGGCTATCACTACGAGTTCGCCAACTTCAACGCCGACCCCAAGTACCTCGCCGACACCTACAACGCTTCGCTGACGTATTCCCATGACAGCAATCTGCTGATGGTGCTGCGCGGCCGGGCGGACATCGCGCTGGTCACTCGCTCGTACCTGTTCGATTACCTGCTGCGCAACGACAAGGTGCGTGACGAACTGCTGGTCTCGCAGCGCATCGATCAGGTCTACCACCACTACGCGATCATCAGTCCGAAAGCGCCGATCACCGGCGAGGCGTTCGGCAAGTTGCTGCAGGGATTGCGCGACAACGGCCAGATGCTGAAGATTTTCGAGCCGTACAAGATCGCCGTGGTGCCGGTGCCCCATCAATGACGTGGGGTTTTTGGCGCCCGGCCTAAATTTCCCGCCCCGGCTCACGTCCCATCGTTGAACTGTCGACGATTATCGTGAGCCCGACCCATGTCCAATCTGAATGACCTGGCTGCCCTGGCCCTGCCTTCGGGCAGCCAACTGGTAGCCGATGCCACCGAAAGCCGTCTGAGCCTGAACCTGGACGGACAACCTCTGATCCGCCTGCGCCTCGATGTGGAGCTGCAAGGGCCGATCCAGATCGAAGAGCGCTATGCGCTGCCGCTCGGGCAGGCATTGTGGGCGGCCTGTTACTGGCTGTTCGCCCGCGATCCGGCGCGTCGGCACTTGATCTGGCAACTGGAGCTGCCGCCGACCGAAGCCCTGCTCAGCGGTTTGCTGGTGGCCACCGGGAACGCCGGCGAGTACCGCTGCGAGCGCACGCTGTTCTGGCAATTGCCGCAGCCTTGGCTGGGCACGCCGTTGACCGGCAGCTACCCTCAGCAGATGGTCATCAGCAACGGCAAGCGCCATCCGCTCCGTGCGCCCAAGCCGCGCGGCGAAGTGTACCGGCGTTTCGATGCGCGCCTCGGGGCGTGGATCTCCTTGCGCACCGTGGAGATCGAGCAGGACCTGGCACGCTTCAACCGCTGGCAGAACAGCCCGCGGGTCGCCAGTTTCTGGCAGGAGGAGGGCAGTCTCGAACAGCATCGCGAGTACCTGACCAAGCTCGATGCCGATCCGCACACCCTGACCTTGATCGGCTGCTTCGACGATCAGCCGTTCGCCTACTTCGAAGCCTACTGGGCCAAGGAAGACCGGATCGCTCCGTTCTACGACGCGGACAACTACGACCGCGGCATTCACATGCTGGTGGGCGAGGAGAATCACCGCGGACCGCACAAGGTGGCGAGCTGGCTGTCGGCGCTGGTGCATTACCTGTTCCTGGACGATCCGCGCACCCAGCGGGTGGTCGCCGAGCCGCGCGCCGACAACGCGAAGATGATCGGCCACATGCACAACCAATGCTTCCACTGCGAAAAGGAATTCGATTTCCCGCACAAGCGCGCCGCGCTGATGATTCTGGGGCGTGAGCGGTTCTTTGACCGGTGTTCGTTGGCGTGAGGTCCGGGGCCCGGGATTCCCGGGCCTGGCGTTGCCGCTGCCGCAGGTGACCGAAATCCCTGCGGGAGCAACGGCTGTGCGTGGCGTCCTCGGTGACGCCATCGCCAGCAGGCCGGCTCCCGCAGAGGGGGCGTGCGGTCAGCCGCGGGCGGCCATGGCGGTGCGGCTGCCCGACACCTTGCGACAGTGCACCAAGGCATCGCGGATCATGAAGTTGACCAGGGTCGGCGATACGCCGAGTTCCTTGGCGATGTCCTTTTGCGGCACGCCGTGCAGGCGGTACATCTCGAAGGCATAGCGGGTGCGGCTGGGTAGCTCGGTCAGCGCGTCGGCGATGTTTTCAAGGGTCGAGAAGTTGATGTGCGAGGTTTCCGGCGAAGCGCCCTGGATGACCACATTCAGTCCTTCCTCTTCGGGGCCTGCGTACTTCTGCTCCAGCGCCTGCTTGCGGTAGTGGTCGATGGCCAGGTTGCGCACGATCTGGAACAGATAACTGAGTTGGGCCTTGATCGACGACGTGATCGGCGGCGCCGACTGCAGTCGGAAGAACGCATCCTGCACCACATCTTCGGCACGTGACCGGCAGCCGGTGATCCGGGCTGCAATCTTGACCAGAATCAGTCGGTTGTCGACGAAGGCCTGAAGTAGCGGTGAATCGCACCTGCTTGTGGATACTTGTTCCGTCATGGAAATCACCTTGCTGCCAATAGGTTAGTGGGACGCCTGGGGGACGGGGCCGTCCTACACATCGAGCGACAAATTATGTTGAATGATAATGATTGTCAATTGAGAAAGAGAACTAATGATCCATGACGGTGCAATTCGAGAACTGCGACACACCGCCGCAGCGGTTGCACCTCCAGGCCCCATTGGCGATCCAGCCTGCCGACTAATTATTTCAAGACGTCATCCGTTCTCATTGGTGAATGGTTCCGGGCGCGCAGCCCCGGCCAGACAGCATTCCCATGCCTTGCGCGGTCGGCACAGACCGCGCCCTGCACGCTCCCGCCGGGCGTGACGCAGCAACCCGATTCCACTAGCAAGCCGAATTCAGGCAGGAAACCTCATGACCGACGCGTTCGAACTCCCCAGCACCCTGGTCCAAGCCCTTCAGCGCCGGGCGGCCCTGACGCCGGACCGGCTGGCCTTGCGCTTTCTCGCCGAATCCGAGGAGCAGGCCGTGGTGCTCAGCTATGCCGAACTCGACCGGCGCGCGCGCACCATCGCGGCGGCGCTGCAGGCCGAGGCCGGGTTCGGCGAGCGTGCGGTGCTGCTGTTTCCCAGCGGGCCGGATTATGTCGCGGCGTTCTTCGGTTGCCTGTACGCCGGCGTCATCGCCGTGCCGGCCTATCCGCCGGAGTCGGCCAAGCGTCATCACCAGGAACGCCTGCTGTCGATCATCGCCGACGCCGAGCCGCGCCTGCTGCTGACCAGCGCCGGCCTGCGCGACGCCTTGCAGCAGATCGAAGGCGCGCCGCCGCTGCTGTGCGTCGACACCCTCGACGACGCGCTGGCCGAACGCTGGGTCGAGCCGCAGCTGCCTGGCGACCACATCGCCTTCCTGCAATACACCTCCGGCTCCACCGCGCTGCCCAAGGGCGTGCAGGTCAGCCACGGCAACCTGGTGGCCAACGAACTGCTGATCCGCCACGGCTTCGGCATCGACGTGAACCCGGACGACGTGATCGTCAGCTGGCTGCCGCTGTACCACGACATGGGCCTGATCGGCGGCCTGCTGCAGCCGATCTTCAGCGGCGTGCCGTGCATCCTGATGTCGCCGGCGTACTTCCTCGGCCGTCCGCTGCGCTGGCTCGAAGCGATCAGCCAGTACGGCGGCACCATCAGCGGCGGGCCGGATTTCGCCTATCGGCTGTGCAGCGAGCGGGTCAGCGAATCGGCGCTGGAGCGTCTCGACCTGAGCCGCTGGCGCGTGGCCTACTCCGGTTCCGAGCCGATCCGTCTCGACACCCTGGAGCGGTTCGCCGAGAAATTCACCGCCTGCGGTTTCAGCGAGGACAGCTTCATGGCGTCCTACGGGCTGGCCGAAGCGACCCTGTTCGTCGCCGGCACGCCGCGCGGCCAGGGCATTCCGGCCCTGCGCGTGGACGACGCGGCGCTGGCGCAGAACCGCGCCGAGCCGGGCGAAGGCAGCCCGGTCATGAGCTGCGGCATCAGCCAGCCGCAGCATGCGGTGCGGATCGTCGATCCGGTCACGCTGCAAGAATCGGCCGACAACACTGTCGGCGAAGTCTGGGCGTCGGGCCCGAGCATCGCCCACGGCTACTGGCGCAACCCCGAGGCCACCGCCAAGACCTTCGTCCGGCATGCCGGCCAGACCTGGCTGCGCACCGGCGACCTGGGCTTTTTCCGCGAGGGCGAGCTGTTCATCACCGGCCGTTTGAAAGACATGCTGATCGTGCGTGGCCACAACCTGTACCCGCAGGACATCGAGAAGACCGTCGAGAACGAGGTTGAAGTGGTGCGCAAGGGCCGCGTGGCGGCGTTCGCGGTCAATCAGAACGGCGAGGAGGGCATCGGCATCGCGGCGGAGATCAGCCGCAGCGTGCAGAAGATCCTGCCGCCGGAGGCGCTGATCAAAGCGATCCGCCAGGCGGTGGCCGAGGCCTATCAAGAAGCGCCGAGCGTGGTGGTGCTGCTCAATCCGGGCGCGTTGCCGAAGACCTCCAGCGGCAAGCTGCAACGCTCGGCGTGCCGCAACCGCTTGGCCGACGGCAGCCTCGACAGCTACGCGGTGTTTCCGTCCGCGACCGCCGAAGGTCAGGCACCGGTTGCCTCGGCCTCCGAATTTGAGGCGCGCATCGGCCAGATCTGGGCCGAACACCTGAACGTCAAACAGGTCAACGCCGACGACCATTTCTTCCTGCTCGGCGGCAACTCCATCGCCGCCGCCCAGGTGATCGCCAAGGTGCGCGAAGCACTGGGCCTGGAGCTGAACCTGCGCCTGCTGTTCGAAGCCCCGACCCTGAGCGCGTTTGCCGCCGCCGTGGCGCAGCAGCAACAGGACGGCGGCAGCGCCCAGGGCGAAATCGCCGCGTTGCCGCGTCATGAGGCGTTGCCGCAGTCCCTGGCGCAGAACCGTCTGTGGATCACCTGGCAGCTCGACCCGCACAGCAGCGCCTACAACATTCCCGGCGGCCTGCGCCTTCGCGGCGAACTCGATGAGGACGCCCTGAGCGCCAGCTTCCAGCAACTGATCGAGCGCCACGAATCCCTGCGCACCCGCTTCTTCGAACGCGACGGCGTGGCCCTGCAGCAGGTGTTTCCTGCCGGCGGTTTCGAGCTGCAGCGGATCGACCTCAGCGACCTGCCGGCCGCCGAGCGCGAGGCCCGCGCGCAGCAGATCCGCGAAGACGAGGCGCGCACCCAGTTCGACCTGGAAAAGGGCCCGCTGCTGTGGGTGACCCTGATCCGCCTCGACGACGAGGATCACCAACTGCTGGTGACGATGCACCACATCATCGCCGACGGTTGGTCGCTGAACGTGCTGATCGACGAGTTCTCGCGCCTGTACGCCGCCGCGTCCCAGGGGCAGCGGGCGGAGCTGGCGCCATTGCCGACCCAATACGCCGACTACGGCAGCTGGCAGCGCCAATGGCTGGCCCAGGGCGAGGGCGAGCGGCAGCTGACGTATTGGAAAGCGCAACTGGGCGACGAGCAGCCGACCCTGGAACTGGCCACCGACCATCCGCGCTCGGCCCGCCAGACCCGCAGCGCCGCCCGCCACACCGTGCGGCTGAGCGTCAGCCTCAGCGAGGCGGTGCGCAACGCCGCGCAGGCCCAGTCCGCCACGCCGTTCATGCTGTTGCTGTCGGCCTTCCAGAGCCTGCTGCACCGCTACAGCGGCCAGCGCGACATCCGCATCGGCGTGCCCAACGCCAACCGTCCGCGCCTGGAGACCCAAGGCCTGATCGGCTTCTTCATCAACACCCAGGTGCTGCGCGCCGAGCTGGATCCGCGCCTGCCGTTCAGCGAACTGCTGGCCCGCACCCGTGAGGCGGCGCTCGGCGCCCAGGCCCACCAGGACCTGCCGTTCGAGCAACTGCTCGAAGCCTTCCCAAAGGCTCGCGAGCAAGGCCTGTTCCAGGTCATGTTCAACCACCAGCAACGTGACCTGAGCGCGCTCAAGCGCCTGCCGGGCCTGCTCGCCGAAGAGCTGCCGTGGCACAGCCGCGAAGCCAAGTTCGACCTGCAGCTGCACAGCGAGGAAGACCGCAACGGGCGTCTGACCCTGTCGTTCGACTACGCCGACGAACTGTTCGACCCCGCCACCGTCGAGCGCCTGGCGGAGCATTTCACCCGCCTGTTGGCCGATGCCTGCGAGCGCCCGCAAGCGGCCATCGGCGACCTGCAACTGCTGACGGCCCACGAACAGTCGCGCCAGGATGACTGGAGCGGCGCACCGTGCGCCGCCGCCCTGCAGTGGCTGCCGGAGCTGCTCAACGAGCAGGTGCGGCAAACCCCGGAACGCACCGCGCTGGTGTGGGAGGGCGGCAGCCTCGACCTCGCCGAACTGCACACCCGCGCCAACCGCCTGGCCCATTACCTGCGCGACAAGGGCGTCGGCCCGGACGTCTGCGTGGCCATCGCCGCCGAGCGTTCGCCGCAACTGCTGATCGGCCTGCTGGCGATCATCAAGGCCGGCGGCGCCTATGTGCCGCTGGATCCGGACTACCCCGCCGAACGCCTGGCCTACATGCTGGCCGACAGCGGCGTCGGGCTGCTGCTGACCCAGACCGCGTTGCTCGACCGCCTGCCGGCCAGCGAAGGCGTCAGCGTCATCGCCATGGACGCCCTGCACCTGGACACCTGGCCGAGCCAGGCGCCGGGCCTGCACCTGCACGGCGACAACCTTGCGTATGTGATCTACACCTCCGGCTCCACCGGCCAGCCCAAAGGCGTGGGCAACACCCATGCCGCCTTGGCCGAGCGTCTGCAATGGATGCAGGCCACTTATCAGCTGAACGACAGCGATGTGCTGATGCAGAAGGCGCCGATCAGTTTCGACGTGTCGGTGTGGGAATGCTTCTGGCCGCTGATCACCGGCGCGCGCCTGCTGATCGCCGGCCCCGGCGAGCACCGCGATCCGCACCGCATCGCCGAGCTGGTGCAGCAGTACGGCGTGACCACGCTGCACTTCGTACCGCCGCTGCTGTCGCTGTTCATCGACGAACCCCTGAGCGCCGAATGCACCAGCCTGCGCCGGGTGTTCTCCGGCGGCGAAGCGCTGCCGGCGGAATTGCGCAACCGCGTGCTGGCGCAACTGCCGGCGGTGCAGCTGCACAACCGCTACGGCCCGACCGAAACCGCCATCAACGTCACCCACTGGCAGTGCAGCGAGGCCGACGGCGAGCGTTCGCCGATCGGCCGCCCGCTGGGCAACGTGATCTGCCGGGTGCTCGACAGCGACCTCAATCCGGTGCCGGCGGGTGTGCCGGGCGAGCTGTGCATCAGCGGCATCGGCCTGGCCCGCGGCTACCTCGGGCGGCCGGCGCTGACCGCCGAACGTTTCGTGGTCGACCCGATGGGCGAGCAGGGCGCACGCCTGTACCGCACCGGTGACCGGGCACGCTGGACGAACGACGGCGTGATCGAATACCTCGGCCGTCTCGATCAGCAGGTCAAGCTGCGGGGCTTCCGGGTCGAACCGGAGGAGATCGAAGCGCGTCTGCTGGCGCAGGACGGCGTCGCCCAGGCTGCCGTGCTGGTGCGCGACACCGCCGCCGGCCCGCAACTGATCGGCTACTTCACCGCCGGCGATGCCGATGAGGACGGGGAGGCGCAAATCGCCCGCCTGAAAACCGCCCTCGCCGCCGAACTGCCGGAATACATGGTGCCGGCGCAACTGATGCGCCTGGACGACATGCCGCTGAGCCCCAGCGGCAAGCTCGACCGTCGTGCCTTGCCCGAGCCGCAGTGGCAGGTGCGCGAGCACGTCGAACCGGTCACTGAACTGGAACGCCAGATCGCCGCGATCTGGCGAGAGGTGCTGGGGTTGTCGCAGGTCGGCTTGCGCGATGACTTCTTCGCCCTCGGCGGCCATTCGCTGCTGGCCACCCAGATCATTTCCCGCACCCGCCAGGCCTGCGACGTCGAGCTGCCGCTGCGGGCGCTGTTCGAACACAGCGAGCTCGGCGGTTTCGCCGAACAGATCCGCCTGATCCAGGCCAGCGGCCGCACCAACAAGCAGCCACCGATCGAGAAGGTCGACCGCAGCCGGCCGGTGCCGCTGTCCTATTCGCAGCAGCGCATGTGGTTCCTCTGGCAGATGGAGCCGGACAGCCCGGCGTACAACGTCGGCGGCATGGCGCGCCTGCGCGGGGTGCTGGATGTCGGGCGCTTCGAGGCGGCGCTGCAGGCGCTGATCCTGCGTCACGAAACCCTGCGCACCACGTTCCCGAGCGTCGATGGCGTGGCCCGTCAGCAGGTGCATGCCGAAACCGGCCTGCGCATGGACTGGAAGGACTTCTCCAAGCACCCGGCCGAAGTCCGCGAGCAGAAGGTCCAGCAACTGGCCGATGAAGAGGCGCACCGGCCGTTCGACCTGGAAACCGGTCCGCTGCTGCGCGCCTGCCTGGTCAAGGCCGCCGAGCAGGAGCACTACTTCGTCCTGACCCTGCACCACATCGTCACCGAAGGCTGGGCGATGGACATCTTCGCCCGCGAACTCAGCGCGCTGTACGAAGCGTTCGTCGACGACCGCGACTCGCCGCTGGAACCGCTGCCGGTGCAGTACCTCGACTACAGCGTCTGGCAGCGCCAGTGGCTGGAGTCCGGCGAGCGCCAGCGTCAGCTCGACTACTGGACCGCCCAGTTGGGCCGCGAACACCCGCTGCTGGAGTTGCCGGGCGACCGTCCGCGTCCGCCGGTGCAGAGCCACCGGGGCGAACTGTTCCGCTTCGACCTGAGCGATGACCTGGCCGCCCGCGTGCGCGCCTTCAATGCGCAGAACGGCCTGACCCTGTTCATGACCATGACCGCCGCGCTGGCGACCTTGCTTTACCGCTACAGCGGCCAGACCGACCTGCGCATCGGCGCACCGGTGGCCAACCGCATCCGTCCGGAAAGCGAAGGGCTGATCGGCGCGTTCCTCAACACCCAGGTCCTGCGCTGCCAGCTCGACGGGCGGATGACGGTGGGCGAGCTGTTCGACCATGTGCGCCACACCGTGATCGAAGGCCAGTCCCATCAGGACCTGCCGTTCGACCATCTGGTGGAAGCGTTGCAGCCGCCGCGCAGCGCCGCCTACAACCCGCTGTTCCAGGTGATGTGCAACGTGCAGCGCTGGGAATTCCAGCAGACCCGCACCCTGGCCGGCATGACCGTCGAGTACCTGGTCAACGACGCACGGGCGACCAAGTTCGACCTCAACCTGGAAGTCACCGACCTCGACCACCGTCTGGGCTGCTGCCTGACCTACAGCACCGACCTGTTCGACGAGCCGACCATCGCCCGCATGGCCGGGCATTGGCGCAACCTGCTGGAGGCGCTGATCGCCGATCCGCAGCGGCCCCTGAGCGAACTGCCGCTGCTGGACGCGCCGGAGCGCCAGCGCCTGCTCGACAGCCTCGGCGTCGAGGCCGGCGAGCATCGTCTCGACCAGTGCATCCATCACCTGTTCGCCGAACAGGCGCTGGCGCGCAAGGACGCGCCGGCCCTGACCTTCGCCGGGCAGACCCTGAGCTACGCCGAGCTCGACGCCCGCGCCAACCGCTTGGCCTGGGCGCTGCGCGAACGCGGCGTCGGCCCGCAGGTGCGGGTCGGCCTGGCACTTGAGCGGTCGCTGGAAATGGTCATCGGCCTGCTGGCGATCCTCAAGGCCGGCGGCGCCTATGTGCCGCTGGATCCGGAATACCCGCTCGACCGCCTGCATTACATGATCGAGGACAGCGGCGTCGGCCTGCTGCTCAGCGACCGGGCGATGTTCGCCGCCCTGGGCGAACTGCCGCCGAACGTGGCGCGCTGGTGCCTGGAGGACGACAGCGCCGCGCTGGCCGGCCAGCCGTCCGGCGAGCTGCCGTTCATCAGTCTGCCGCAGCACCAGGCGTACCTGATCTACACCTCGGGCTCCACCGGCAAGCCGAAAGGCGTGGTGGTGTCCCACGGCGAGATCGCCATGCACTGCCAGGCCGTGATCGAACGCTTCGGCATGCGCCCGGACGATTGCGAACTGCACTTCTATTCGATCAACTTCGACGCCGCCACCGAGCGTCTGCTGGTGCCGCTGCTCAGCGGCGCCCACGTGGTGCTGCGTGCCCAAGGGCAATGGGACGCCGAGGAAATCTGCGGCCTGATCCGCACCCACCGCATCAGCATCCTCGGATTCACCCCGAGCTACGGCAGCCAGTTGGCCCAATGGCTGGCGACGCAAAGCGAGACCTTGCCGGTGCGCATGATCATCACCGGCGGCGAAGCGCTGACCGGCGAGCACCTGCAACGGATCCGCGCCGCGTTCAAGCCGAGCGTGTTCTTCAACGCCTACGGCCCGACCGAAACCGTGGTCATGCCGCTGGCGAGCCTCGCGCCCGAGGTGCTGGAGGAGGGCGCCGGCAGCGTGCCGATCGGCAGCGTGATCGGCGACCGCGTCGCCTACATCCTCGACGCCGACCTGGCGTTGGTGCCGCAAGGCGCGACGGGCGAACTGTACGTCGGCGGCGCCGGCCTGGCGGTGGGTTATCACGAGCGGGCGGGCATCACGTCCGAACGCTTCGTGGCGGACCCGTTCGCCGCCGACGGCGGGCGCATGTACCGCACCGGCGACCTGGTGCGCCAGGGCGCCGACGGCCTGGTGGAGTACATGGGCCGGATCGACCATCAGGTGAAGATCCGCGGCTTCCGCATCGAACTGGGGGAAATCGAAACCCGCCTGCTGGACCACGAGGCGATCCGCGAAGCCGTGGTGCTGGCGCTGGACGCGCCGAGCGGCAAGCAACTGGTCGGCTACCTCGTCACCGACGTGGCCGAACAGGGCGAACCGCAACAGGCGCAACTGCGCGAAGCGCTCAAGGCGCACCTCAAGGCGCAACTGCCGGACTACATGGTGCCGACCCACCTGATCCTGCTGGCCAGCATGCCGCTGACCGCCAACGGCAAACTCGACCGCCGCGCTTTGCCGGCGCCGGACCCTGCGCTCAACCGCCAGGACTACGTGGCGCCGAGCAACGAGCTGGAGCAGACCCTGGCGCAGATCTGGTGCGAGGTGCTCAACGTCGCGCAGGTCGGCCTCAACGACAACTTCTTCGAACTGGGCGGCGACTCGATCCTGTCGATCCAGGTGGTCAGCCGTGCGCGGCAGCAGGGCATCCATTTCAGCCCGCGCGACCTGTTCCAGCACCAGACGGTGCAGACCCTGGCCGCCGTGGCGAGCCGCAGCGAAACCGTGACCGCCGAGCAAGGGCTGGTGAGCGGCGAATCGCAGCTGACGCCGATCCAGCACTGGTTCTTCGACACCGAAATCACCGAGCGCCAGCACTGGAACCAGGCGTTGCTGCTGGCGCCTGCCGCCGCGCTGGAACCCCATCGCCTGGAGCAGGCGCTGCTGGCGGTGATCGAACAGCACGACGCCTTGCGCCTGCGCTTCACTGAGGCCAATGGCGAATGGCAGGCGAACCATCAACCGGTCACCGACGCTGCGGTGCTGTGGCAAGTGCGTGTGCCGTCCATGGACAAGTGCGCCGCGCTGTTCGCCGACGCCCAGCGCAGCCTCGACCTGGAGCACGGGCCGCTGCTGCGTGCGGTGCTGGTCGATGGGCCGCAAGGCCAGCAGCGTCTGTTCATCGCCATCCACCACTTGGTGGTCGATGGGGTGTCGTGGCGCGTGCTGCTCGACGACCTGCAGACCGTGTACCGCCAACTCGATGCCGGGCAGTCGGTGAACCTGCCGGCCAAGACCAGCGCCTTCAAGGACTGGGCGGCGCGTTTGCAGGCCTATGCCGGCAGCGAATCCCTGCGTGAGGAACTGGGCTGGTGGCAAGCGCAACTGGCAGGTCCTACGGCCGGGCTGCCGTGCGAGAACCCCGAGGGCGGGCGCCAGAACCGTCACGGGCAAACCGTCAACGTGCAGCTGGATGCCGAGCGCACCAAACAACTGCTGCAACAGGCGCCGAGCGCCTACCGCACCCAGGTCAACGACCTGCTGCTGACCGCGCTGGCCCGCGTGCTGTGCCGCTGGAGCGGCCAGCCGTCGGCGCTCGTCCAGCTGGAAGGGCACGGTCGCGAACCCCTGTTCGACGACATCGACCTGACCCGCACCGTCGGCTGGTTCACCAGCGCCTACCCGCTGCGCCTGACCCCGCACGGCATCGAAGAGGCGGCCGGGCAAGGCGCCTCGATCAAGGCGATCAAGGAACAGTTGCGCGCGGTGCCGCACAAAGGCCTGGGCTACGGCGTGCTGCGCTACCTGGCCGACGGCGCCAGCCGCGACAGCATGGCGGCGCTGCCGAACGCGCCGGTCACCTTCAACTACCTCGGCCAGCTCGACCAGACCCTGGGCAACGACGCGCTGTTCCGTCCGCTGGACGAACCGGTGGGCGCCGCCCACGATCCGCAGGCCCCGCTGCCGAACGAGCTGAGCGTCGACGGCCAGGTGTCCGGCGGCGAGTTGCAGCTGCGTTGGACCTTCAGCGCCGAGCGCTACGACCCGCAGACCATCCAGGACCTGGCCGATGCCTACATCGGCGAGCTGCAGAGCCTGATCGGCCACTGCCTGCAAGACGGCGCGGGCGGCCTGACGCCGTCGGACTTCCCGCTGGCCAAGCTGACCCAGGCCCAGCTCGACGCGTTGCCGGTGCCGGCGGCGCAGATCGAAGACGTGTACCCGCTGACCCCGATGCAGGAGGGCATGCTGCTGCACACCCTGCTCGAACCGGGCACCGGCCTGTACTACATGCAGGACCGCTACCGCATCAACAGCGCGCTCGACCCCGAGCGCTTCGCCCAGGCGTGGCAAGCGGTGGCGGCCCGTCACGAAGCCTTGCGCGCTTCGTTCTGCTGGAACGTCGGCGAAGACATGCTGCAAGTGATCCACACCCCGGGCCGCACGCCGATCGAGTACCTGGACTGGAGCGCGGTCGCCGACGCCGAGCAGGAGCCGAAACTTCAGGCGTTGCTCAAGACCGAGCGCGAGGCCGGGTTCGATCTGCTCAACCAGGCGCCGTTCCACCTGCGCCTGATCAAGGTCGGCGAGGCCCGCTACTGGTTCATGATGAGCAACCACCACATCCTGATCGATGCCTGGTGCCGCTCGCTGCTGATGAACGATTTCTTCGAGATCTACACCGCCCTGGGCGAAGGCCGCGAAGCGCAACTGGCCGTGCCGCCGCGCTACCGCGACTACATCGGCTGGCTGCAGCGCCAGAGCCTGGCCGAGGCGCGCCAGTGGTGGCAGCAGAACCTGCAAGGGTTCGAGCGCACCACGCCGATCCCGAGCGACCGCCCGTTCCTGCGTGAACACGCCGGCGAGAGCGGCGGCATGATCGTCGGCGACCGCTACACCCGCCTCGATGTGCGGGACGGCGCCCGCCTGCGCGAACTGGCCCAGGCCCATCAGCTGACCGTCAACACCTTCGCCCAGGCGGCGTGGGCGCTGGTGCTGCGCCGCCTGAGCGGCGACCGCGACGTGCTGTTCGGCGTCACCGTGGCCGGCCGTCCGGTGGAGATGCCGCAGATGCAGCGCACCGTGGGGCTGTTCATCAACAGCATCGCGCTGCGGGTGCAGATCCCGGCGGACGACCAGCGCTGCGGCGTGCGCCAGTGGCTCAGCGGCCTGCTCGACAGCAACATGCAGCTGCGCGAGTACGAGTACCTGCCGCTGGTGAACATCCAGGAACAGAGCGAACTGCCCAAGGGCCAGCCGCTGTTCGACAGCCTGTTCGTGTTCGAGAACGCCCCGGTGGAGGTCTCGGTGCTGGACCGGGCGCAGAGCCTCAACGCCACGTCGGACTCGGGCCGCACCCACACCAACTTCCCGCTGACGGCGGTGTGCTACCCGGGCGACGACCTCGGCCTGCACCTGTCCTACGACCAGCGCTACTTCGACGAGTCGACGGTCGAGCGCATGCTCGGCGAGTTCAAGCGCCTGCTGCTGGCGCTGGTGGACGGCTTCCATGGCGACATGGCCGACCTGCCGCTGCTGGGCGCCGAGGAGCAGGACTTCCTGCTGCACGGCTGCAACCGGAGCGCCCACGACTATCCGCTGGAGAAGAGCTACGTCGAACTGTTCGAAGCGCAGGTGGCGGCGCACCCGCAACGCATCGCCGCCAGTTGCCTCGACCGGCGCCAGAGCTACGCCGAGCTGAACCTGCGCGCCAACCGCCTCGGCCACGCGCTGGTCGCGGCCGGGGTGCGGATGGACCAACCGGTGGCGCTGCTGGCCGAGCGCAACCTCGACCTGCTGGGCATGATCATCGGCAGCTTCAAGGCCGGCGCCGGCTACCTGCCGCTGGATCCGGGCCTGCCGAGCCAGCGCCTGAGCCGCATCATCGAACTGAGCCGCACGCCGGTGCTGGTGTGCAGCGAGGCGTGCCGCGAACAGGCCCAAGCCTTGCTCGACGAGTTCGGCTGCGCCAACCGTCCGCGTCTGCTGGTGTGGGAAGAGATTCAGGCCGGCGCGCAAGCGTCGTCCGACCCTGGTATCTACAGCGGCCCGGACAACCTGGCCTACGTGATCTACACCTCGGGCTCCACCGGCCTGCCCAAAGGCGTGATGGTCGAGCAGCGCGGCATGCTCAACAACCAGTTGAGCAAGGTGCCGTACCTGAACCTGAGCGACGCCGATGTGATCGCCCAGACCGCCTCGCAGAGCTTCGACATTTCGGTCTGGCAGTTCCTCGCCGCGCCGCTGTTCGGTGCACGGGTGGACATCGTGCCGAACGCCATCGCGCACGATCCGCAGGGCTTGCTGGTGCACGTTCAGCAGCAGGGCATCACCGTGCTGGAAAGCGTGCCGTCGCTGATCCAGGGCATGCTCGCCTCGGACCGCCTGAGCCTGGACGGCCTGCGCTGGATGCTGCCGACCGGCGAGGCGATGCCGCCGGAGCTGGCGCACCAATGGTTGCTGCGCTACCCGGACATCGGTCTGGTCAACGCCTACGGTCCTGCGGAGTGTTCGGACGACGTGGCGTTCTTCCGGGTCGACCTGGCTTCGACCCGCGGCAGCTACCTGCCGATCGGCACGCCGACCGACAATAACCTGTTGTACCTGCTCGACGGCGCGCTGGACCTGGTGCCGCTGGGTGCCGTGGGCGAGCTGTGCGTGGCGGGCACCGGGGTCGGTCGCGGTTACGTCAGCGATCCGCTGCGCACCGCGCCGGTGTTCGTGCCGAACCCGTTCGGCGCGCCGGGCGAGCGGCTCTACCGCACCGGTGACTTGGCCCGCCGTCGCAGCGACGGTGTGCTGGAGTACGTCGGCCGGGTCGACCATCAGGTGAAGATCCGCGGCTACCGGATCGAACTGGGCGAGATCGAGGCGCGTCTGCACGAGCAGCCGGAAGTCCGCGACGGGGCGGTCGGCGTGCAGGAAGGCGCCAACGGCAAGCACCTGGTCGGCTATCTGGTGGCGGCCGATTCGGCCCTGAGCCCGGCCGAACGGCTGGAGCGGATCAAGCAGCGCCTGCGCGCCGAACTGCCGGAGTACATGGTGCCCCTGCACTGGCTGTGGCTGGACCGCCTGCCGCTCAACGCCAACGGCAAGCTCGACCGCAAGGCCTTGCCGGCGCTGGAGATCGGCCAGTTGCAGAGCCAGGACTATCTGGCGCCGCGCAGCGAACTGGAGCAGACCCTGGCCGACATCTGGGCCGAGGTGCTGAAGGTGGAGAAGGTGGGCGTGCGCGACAACTTCTTCGAGCTCGGCGGCCATTCGCTGCTGGCCACGCAGATCGCCTCGCGGGTGCAGAAGGCCCTGCAACGGGATGTGCCGCTGCGGGCGATGTTCGAGTGCAGCACGGTGGCGGAGCTGGCCGAGTACATCGAAGGACTGGTGGCCAACGACATCACCGCGGACAAGGCGGACCGGCTCAATGACCTGATGGCGGAACTGGAAGGGTTTTAATCGCCGGGGCCGCGCCGGCCCCATCGCCAGCAGGCTGGCTCCCACAGGGATCTTGGGTGAATGCAGACATTGCGGACACCGCAAAAACCTGTGGGAGCCAGCCTGCTGGCGATGGCGTCAGCAAGGCCACCGCAAAACCGTCTTGTACATTGGCGTACATTTCCAAGGTTGACGACAACGAACCGGCAGCTCAGTCTGCCGGTTCTCTTTTTCTCGCGGAGGTGATGGATGCCCTTTTTCACGGTGGACGGACAAGCGCTGCACTACACGGATCAAGGCTCGGGCCCGGCGGTGCTGCTGGCCGGCAGCTACCTGTGGGACGAGGCCATGTGGGCACCGCAGATCGCCGCGCTGTCGCCGCACTACCGGGTGATCGCATTGGACCTGTGGGGCCACGGCGGGTCCGGGCGCTTGCCCGAAGGCACCGCGTCGCTGGATGACATCGCCCGCCAGGCCCTGGCGCTGCTCGATCACCTGGACATCGACCGGGCCACCCTCGTCGGCCTGTCGGTGGGCGGCATGTGGGGCGTGCGCCTGGCGCTGTCGGCGCCGCATCGGCTCAACGGGCTGGTGCTGATGGACACCTACGTCGGCGTCGAGCCGGAACCGACCCGTCAGTACTACTTCTCCCTGTTCAAGCAGATCGAAGAGAGCGGCGCGATTTCCGAGCAACTGCTGGACATCGTCGTGCCGATCTTCTTCCGGCCGGGCATCGACCGGCAGTCGGTGCTGTACCGGGATTTTCGCGCGAAACTGGCGGGCTACTCGCCGGATCGCCTGCGCGAAAGCATCGTGCCGATGGGGCGCATCACCTTCGGGCGCAATGATTTGCTGCCGCGTCTCGGGGAGCTGGATGCAACGACCACGCTGGTGGTGTGCGGCGACCAGGACAAACCGCGTCCGCCGTCGGAGGCGCAGGAAATGGCGGAGCTGATTGGCTGTCCGTGCGTGCTGGTGCCGGAGGCGGGGCACATCTCCAACCTGGAGAACCCGGCGTTCGTGACCGAGGTGCTGTCGACGTTCCTCAGCGAGCGCAACCGCTAGGCCCGCGATGGGGCCGGCACATCCGGCATCAGCGTCGCCTGACCCACCGTCATCGCCAGCAGGCTGGCTCCCACAGGGGATCTCGGGTGAATGCAAAATCCGCAGTCGCCACCAAAACCTGTGGGAGCTTGCCTGCAAGCGATGAGGCCGGCACATCCGGCATCACGGTTGCCTGACCCACCGTCATCGCCAGCAGGCTGGCTCCCACATAGATCTTGGGTGAATGCAGAGCCTGTGTTCAGCGCAGAACGATGTGGGGGCGGCAGTGCCCGCAAGGATCCCGGCGTTACTTGGATCCCAGGATCTTCGCCAGCTTGTCCGGCGTCGGCGCCCCTTGCTGTTGCTGCAGGTCGCCCTTGTCGTCCATGTAGAAGATCGCTGGGGTGGCCTGCAATTCCAGCTCGTCCATCAACTGCATGTTCGCTTCCAGTTTGGCCTGCACCGCCGCCGGGACGTCCTTCAGTGCCTTGAGCGAGCTGCCCTTGCCGGCCTTTTCGTGGTCTTCCAGGGCCTTGGCCGGATCCTTGGCCGCCAGCAGCGCGGCGGACTTGCCCGGGCTGTCCTCACGGATGATGCCGACCATGATGTGGCGCAGCTGCACCTTGCCGGCCTTGACCCAGGGTCGGGCCTGCTCCCAGAACATGTTGCAGTACGGGCAGTTCGGATCGCTGAACAGGTACACGGTGCGCGGGGCGTCCTTGTTGCCGTCCTGGATCCAGTTGCTCGCCTCGAACTTGCCCCAGACTTCCTTGGCCATCGGCGCATAGACCAGTTTCTGCAGCGGCGCGCTGCTCAGGTCGTTGCCCTCGGCGTCGTACAGGTTGCCCAGCAGCACGTGCTTGCCGTCGGGCGTCAGGTACAGCGCCATGCCGCGGTTCTGGTACTGCGCCGCATAGCCGCGCAGGCCGTCCGGGGCGTCGAAGCGGCCGACGATCTTCGCGCCCTTGGCTTCGATCTTCTTGATCGCGTCGGGCAGTTCTTCAGCGGCCTGCACGGACGGCAGATGCAGCAGGGCAGCGCCCAGGGTCAGCGTCAGCAGGTGGCGGAGGCGGGGCATGGCAGTTTCCTTGCAGAGGTGGCCGGTGCGGCGTTCGGGTTCGAATCGGGGGTGTCGAAGTTTTCCAGGGCGCGGGCCAGGCTGGCGTTCGACAGCTCGCCCAGGTGGCTGCCCAGCAGGCGCCCGTCCGGGCTGTAGAACAAGGTGGTCGGCAGGGCCATGGAGCCCACGGCCTGGCCCAGGCGTCCGCTGCGGTCGAACAGGACGTTGTTCAGGCTCAGGCCCTGGGTCTCGAGAAAGGTGGCCACGCTCTGCATGCTCTCGGCCTGGTTGACGAACAGGAACGTCAGATCCGGGCGCTGCTGCTGGGCGTTCTCCAGCACCGGCATTTCCCGCCGGCACGGCGGGCACCAGGTGGCCCACAGGTTGATCACCAGCGGCCCGCCCCGGTAGTCGGTCAGTTCCACGGTTTCTCCGGCGGCGTTGCGCAGGGAGATCTGCGGCAGGCGCGTGCCTTGTTCATAGATGCCCAGCGACAGGGTCGCCAGCAGCCAGAAGCCCACGCCGCTGACCACGCCGAAGCCCAGCGGGCGGCGCAGGCCCGGCCGGCGCCAGCCGCGGTACAGCGCGGCGAGCAGCAGCGCAATCACGCCCGGCCAGGCGAGGAAGCCGCCGTCGCGCAGGTCGATGATCTGCCAGGGATCGCTGCGGTAATGGCCCCAGTACACGGCCACGAACGCGATGCGCGCCGCAAGCATGCCGAGCAGGAACAGGCTGAACAGCGCCGACTCGGGATTGTCGCCGCCACGCTTGGCCACCCGCCAGCCGACGAAGGTCGCCAGCGCCAATGCACTGATCAGCAGCAGATGGTTGAGCGCGATGGCAAAGGTGCCGAGGGTGAAGGTCAGCATTAACGGGCGTCTCGGGTGATGGTCCAGTGTTGCAGGAAGGCGTCGGCATCCACCTCGCCGGTGATGCGCCGGCCGCGCCGCTCTTCGCCGTCGGCGCCGATCCACACGAAACTCGGTGGCCCCGGCACTTTGTAGCGGCCGAGCAGTTCGCGGCTGGCGGCATTGTCGGCGGTGACGTCGATCCGGAGCAAGCGCACATCGCTCAGCGCCTGCATCACCCGCGCCTGGCCGAACACCTGCTTTTCCATGATCTTGCACGACACGCACCAGTCGGCGTAGTAGTCGAGCATCACCCACTGGCCCCGGGCCTTCGCCGCATCGAGTTCGCGGGAAAGGGCGGCGGGATCCTTGACCGTGGTGAACGCGTCATGGCTGTCGGGTGCCGCTGCGCCGGCGCGTCCGGCGCTGTAGACCTGCAAGGGCCGATACGGATCGTCGCTGCCGCCGGCCGCGCCCACCACCAGCAGGCTGCCCCACAGGCCCAGCAGCAGCGAACCTGCGCCGAACACATGGGCGACGCGGCCGAACCCCTCGGACTGTTTCCAGGCGCTGTACGCGGCGATCAGCAGCAGGGCGCCGCACAGGCCCAGCCACAGCACGGGATCCAGCACCGGGCGCAGCATCAGCAGCGCGGTGGCGAGGAACAGGAAACCGAACACGCCTTTGAGCAGGTTCATCCAGGCGCCGGGCTTGGGCAGGAAACGGTTGCCCACCGTCACCAGCACCAGCAGCGGCACGCCGATGCCGATGCCGAGGGCGAACAGGATCAGCCCGCCGTGCACGGCGTTGCCGCTCTGGGCGATGTAGAGCAGGGCGCCGGCCAGCGGTGCGGTCATGCACGGGCCGACCAGCAGGCCGGACAACGCCCCCAGCACCCCGGCGCCGACCAGGCTGCCGCCGGTGCGGCTGCGCGAGGCATGCTCCAGCCGGTCGCGCAACGCCACCGGCAACTGCAGCTCGAAGAACCCGAACATCGGCAGCGCCAGCACCACGAAAATCGCCGCGAAGGTCCCCAGCAGCCAGGGGTTCTGCAGCCACGCCTGCAAGTTCGCGCCCAGCGAGGCCGCGACCACGCCCATCGCCGCGTAGACCAGCGCCATGCAGATCACATAACTGCCGGCCAGGGCAAAGCCGCGTCGCGGGGTGGCGCCGCTGCCGACGATCATGCCCGCCAGGATCGGCAGCATCGGCAGCGAGCACGGGGTGAACGCCAGCAGCAGCCCGAGGCCGAAGAACACCAGCAGGCTCCAACCCAGCGCCCGTTGCTGCAGGCCGCTGGCCAGGGCTTGGTCCGGCGCCTCAGTGTCCGTGGTAGGCGTCGCCTGGCCGCCGAGGTCGATGACCCGGGTCTGCGGCGGATAGCACAGGCCGGCGTCGGCGCAGCCCTGGTAACTGACCTTGACCTGGCCGCTGGCGCCGGCCGGGATCTTCAGCTCCAGGCCCTGGCGGTAGACCGGTTGCTCACCGAAAAACTCGTCGCTGTGGGACTCGCCCTCCGGCAGGGCCGGCTGCCGGTCGGCGCTCAGGCCATCGAATTTCAGACGTTTCTGATACAGGTAATAGCCGTCGGTGATCTGCCAGAACAGCTGGGTTTCGCCGGACTCCAGGCGTTCGGAGGTGAGCACGAAGGCCTTGTCGACGGGCAGGAACTCGGGCTTGGCGTCGAACGGATTGTTGCCGGCCTGGGCCAGCGTGGAGATCAGCAACGCAAAAAAAAGAAAGAAGTGACGCATGGAGAAGCCTTGTCCCTGTGCAATTGACGAGCACAGTGGCGCGCTGCGATTAACCGATGATTAACCGCCACGCCCTTGTCGCTGCGGCGTTCGGGGCATAATGTCGGCTTAATCGGCCGGCGGCCTAATCTGCCTTTTTCCACGGGATCCACCATGCACGTACTGGTTTGCGAAGACGACGAGTTGATCGCCAGCGGCATCGTCGCGGGGCTGACGGCCCAAGGCCTGACCGTCGAACACGTCAACACCGCCTCCAAGGCGCGGGCGATGCTCAAGGTCGCGGAATTCGACGTGATGGTGCTCGACCTCGGCCTGCCCGACGAAGACGGCCTCAAGCTGCTGCAGCAGTTGCGCCAGCAAGGCCTGGAGATTCCGGTGCTGATCCTCACCGCGCGGGATTCGGTCACCGACCGGGTCGACGGCCTGCAGGCCGGCGCCGACGATTACCTGCTCAAGCCTTTCGACCTGCGCGAACTGTTCGCCCGCCTGCAGACCCTGTTGCGGCGGGTGGCGGGGCGCAGCGTCAACCTGATCGAGCACGGCGCGCTGACCTACGACCCGAGCAGCCGCGAGACGACCCTCGCCGGGCGGCCGGTGGACCTTTCGCGGCGCGAGCAATCGCTGCTGCAGGCCCTGCTGCACAACCGTGGCCGGGTGCTCTCCACCGAACAGCTGAAGGACAGCGTCTACGGGTTCAACGACGAGCTCGAAAGCAACGCGCTCAACGTGCACATCCACCACCTGCGCAGCAAGCTGGGCAAGGGCATCGTAGAGACCGTGCGCGGCCTGGGCTATCGCCTGGGCCCGGCCGATGGCGGAGAACCCGACAAGTGATGAGCCTGCGCCTGCGCCTGAGCCTGACCCTCGGCGCCGCCTTCGCGCTGATCTGGGCCCTGGCCGCCGCCTGGATGCTCAGCGACCTGCGCAACCAGATGATGTTTTCCCTCGACCAGCGCCTGGTGGCGTCGGCGCGGATGGTCGCCGGACTGCTGGAGCAGTTGCCGACGTTGCCGAGCAAGGGCGAGGGCACCCATTTCAGCGCCGAGCAACTGAACATTCCCGGCGGCATGGCCTGCCAGGTCAGCTCGTTGCGCGGCGAGATCCTCGCCCGCAGCCACAACAACCCCGAGCAGGCGCTGGAAGCGGAGAAAATGGGCTTCCACGACCAGATGATCGACGGCGCGCCGTGGCGCACCTTCACCCTGGCCCGGGGCGATGTGCGGATCACCACGGCGGATCGGGTGATCGAGCGCGAAGCCCTGAACATGTCGATCCTGCTGGCGGCTTCGGTGCCGGTGGGTGTGGCGTTGCTGGGCTGCCTGTGCCTGCTGTGGCTGGGGATCGGGCAGGGGCTGACGCCGCTCAACCGCCTGCGCGAAGCCTTGATGCGGCGCAACGCCGACTCGCTGGAGCCGTTGCAGATCCAGGCCTTCCCCAGTGAGCTGAAACCGCTGCTCGAAACCCAGAACCAGTTGTTCCTGCGCATCGGCAAGACCATCGAGCGCGAACGCCGCCTGACCGGCGACGCCGCCCATGAGCTGCGCAGCCCGCTGACGGCGATCAAGACCCACCTGCAAGTGGCGCGCATGACCGACGGCAGCGCCCGCGACCAGTCCTTGGCCAAGGCCGAGGAGGGGGCCGACCGGCTGCACCGCACCCTTGAGCAACTGCTGTTGCTGGCCCGTGTCGAGGGCAGCCTGTCGTTCGACGACGGCGTGCAGTGCAGCGCCGAGCAAGTGGCGAAACTGGCGATCCAGGACTCGGCCAGCGACGAGCGCCGGCGGATCAGGCTGCACCTGCCGGAGCGGTTGTCCGGTGCGCCGCTGCAGATGCCGGCGGTGCTGTCGATCGCGGCCCTGCGCAACCTGCTCGACAACGCCTTGCGTCATACGCCGGCGGACGGCCCGGTGGAACTGAGCCTGGAGACCAGCGGCAACCGCGTGCGCTTCGTGGTGCGCGACCACGGCCCCGGCATCGCCCCAGACGACCTGCAGCACCTGACCCAGCGCTTCTGGCGCAACGGCCAGAGCACCGGCTGCGGCCTGGGCCTGGCGATCGTCCAGGCGATTGTCCAGCGCTGCGCCTGCACCCTGCATTTCGACAGCCGCCCCGACGGGTTGCGCGTCGAGCTGACCATGCCGCTGCAACCGGCGTGAACCTGACAGGCACCTTTGTGGTGCCTGTACTGGCGCCATCGCCGGCGGGCGGGCTCCTGCAAGGCGTTGAGTCAGGCACATCAAATGTAACGCCTGCACGTTGGCGATCCGCCCGCCGCACCGCTATCGTCCTGCTCAGCCTGACTCAACGGACTGAGGGAACAGCGACATGGACGCCTGCATCTACATCTGCCCGGCCAACCCCCACGATGCGGGCCTGATCAGCCGTATCGTCGAACGCTCGATCCGCGTCGGCTGCGCGCTCGATCACCGCAACGACGCGCAACTGGTCGGCGACTGGGTCCGCCGGCAATCGACGGAGCGCGTCAGCGCCTGGCTCGCCGATCCGGAGCTCTACCTGAACATCGCACTGCTGCGGGACAAGCCGGTCGGGGTCGGCATGGCGGCGGCCAGCGGCGATGTCACCCTCTGCCATGTGCAGCCGGAGTGGTTTCGTCGCGGGGCGGGGCGGGCGCTGATGGGGGATCTCGAAGGCTGGCTGCGGATTCGCGGCACGCCCCGCGCCACGCTCAGGAGCACACGAGCCGGCGAAGCGTTCTACCGGCGCCTGGGCTACCGCGAATCGGCGCCGCGCCAGCTCCACCACGGCGTGCAGGCGCTGCCCATGCACAAAGCGCTGCCGTTGTCGGGCTGATCTGCGATCAAGGGTGTAAATCCTCGACGCGCTTAAGCGTTTCCAGAACAGGAAAACCTGCATGTGCGCTCCGCGACCGGAACGCGCACCTGCGTGGTGTGCAGTTTTGGTCACTATCCATAGCGCATTGAGGGGTCGAGAGATGCCAGTCGCCACCAGCCAAATCGAAACATCGTCGGCCGCATCCGGCCACGAGCCGGCGGAAACGCTGTATGAGTTCAACGAGTCGCCGTTGCTGGCCCGCCAGAGCCGCCAGGAATCCAACGCCCGCAGCTATCCGCGGCGCATTCCGCTGGCGCTCAAGCGCGCCAAGGGCCTGTATGTCGAAGACGTCGAGGGCCGTCGGTTCATCGACTGCCTGGCCGGTGCCGGCACCCTGGCGCTGGGGCACAACCATCCGGTGGTGATCGAAGCGATCCAGCAGGTGCTGGCCGATGAGTTGCCGCTGCACACCCTCGACCTGACCACCCCGGTCAAGGACCGGTTCGTCCAGGACCTGTTCGGCCTGCTGCCGCAGGCGTTGGCCGCAGAAGCGAAAATCCAGTTCTGCGGCCCGACCGGCACCGACGCCGTGGAAGCCGCGCTGAAACTGGTGCGCACCGCCACCGGGCGCAGCACCGTGCTGTCGTTCGCCGGCGGCTACCACGGCATGAGCCAGGGCGCGTTGAGCCTGATGGGCAGCCTGGGGCCGAAACGGCCGTTGGGCGCGTTGCTCAGCAACGGCGTGCAGTTCATGCCGTTCCCCTACGACTACCGCTGCCCGTTCGGCCTCGGCGGCGCCGCCGGCGTGAAAGCCAACCTCAGCTACCTGGAAAACCTGCTCAACGACCCCGAGGCCGGCGTGCAGTTGCCGGCGGCGGTGATCGTCGAGGCGGTGCAGGGCGAGGGCGGGGTGATCCCGGCGGACATCGAGTGGCTGCGCGGCTTGCGCCGCATCACCGAGAAGGCCGGCGTGGCGCTGATCGTCGACGAGATCCAGAGCGGTTTCGCCCGCACCGGCAAGATGTTCGCCTTCGAGCATGCTGGCATCGTGCCGGACGTGGTGGTGCTGTCCAAAGCCATCGGCGGCAGCCTGCCGCTGGCGGTGGTGGTCTACCGCGAGTGGCTCGACCAGTGGCAGCCGGGTGCGCACGCGGGCACTTTCCGCGGCAACCAGATGGCGATGGCCGCCGGTTCCGCAGTGATGCGTTACCTGGTCGAGCACAAGGTCTGCGAGCATGCCGCCGCCATGGGCGAGCGCCTGAGCGAACACCTGCGCATCCTGCAGCGCGACTTCCCGCAACTGGGCGACATCCGCGGTCGCGGCCTGATGCTCGGGGTCGAGCTGGTCGATCCGGACGGTGCGCCGGACGCCCTGGGCCACCCGCCGGCCTTCGCCCGTCTGGCGCCGCTGGTGCAGCGCGAATGCCTCAAGCGCGGCCTGATCCTGGAGCTGGGCGGACGTCACGGCGCGGTGGTGCGGTTCCTGCCGCCGCTGGTGATCACCGCCGCGGAAATCGACCGCGTCGCCGGGATCTTCGGCCGCGCCTTGGCCGCCGCGACCGCGGCCCTGTAAATTTTTCGCCGCGCCGAACGTTCCTTCTACATACCCGGCTGCACCTGGCGTGCAGCCCACCCTTACAGCGATGGAGACACAGCATGACGTCAGTATTCGACCGCGAGGACATCCTCTTTCAGGTCGTGGTCAACCACGAAGAGCAGTACTCGATCTGGCCGGACTACAAGGCCGTGCCGCAAGGCTGGCGCACCGTGGGCAAAAGCGGCATGAAGAAAGAGTGCCTGGCCTACATCGAAGAGGTCTGGACCGACATGCGTCCGCTGAGCCTGCGCCAGAAGATGGAAGCGCAAGCGGCCGCCCAGTAAGACGCCGGCCAAAGAAAAACCCGCTGGACCGGTGACGGTCGGCGGGTTTTTTCTTGCCTGCGGTTTTTGTGGGGGCCGGTAGGGCCTCATCGCCAGCAGGCTGGCTCCCAACAAGGGTAAGGGGCATGCAGAACCCTGTGGGAGCCAGCCTGCTGGCGATGAACGATGACGCGGTTCCCGATGAGACTAGGCGCCGCTCAAGCCCTTGAGCAGCAGATCCACATTGCCTTCCAGCTCGGCCACCGGATCCGCCCCCTCGGTGCCCAGCACCACCAACCGGCTGCCGCCTTCGGCAATCGCCGCTTTCAGCGCCTCGGAAGGCTCGCGGTGATGCAGCACCACGGCCACGCCGTTGTCCTTCAGGGTCGCGCTGAGGCGTTTCAGGTCCTCGGGTGTCCAGTCGGCATCCGGTCTCGCATCCTGCCCGACCAGTTCCAGGTTGAGGCTGCCGATCAGGTACCCGAAATGGTCGCTCAGGCTCATCACGCTCAGGTTGTCGGTGTCGGCCAGCCGTGCCTCGGTGTCGGCGTTGAGCTTCAGCAGGCGCTGCTTCAGCGTGGCCAGGTTGGCTTCGATCTTCGGCTTGTCCTGCGGCGCCAGGCGCACCAGGTCCGCCGCCATCACATCGGCCATGCGCCCCATGTTGTTGCCCGCCAGCCACGGCTGGCTGTTCAGGCCGTCGACCTTGATGTCCGGCTGCACGGCGATGCCGGGCAGGGCGCCGTCCACGGGCCGGGCGGCGTCGACCTCGACGATGCGGATGTTGCTGCGCCGGGCCATCGGGTACAGCGGATCATCGGCCCACAGCGAGCGCACGCCGATCACCGCATCGGCGCCGGTCGCCAGCTTGCCCAGCGCCGGGGCGCCGCGACCGCTGAAGTAGGCGGTCTGGCGGCTGCCCGGCAGGTTCGCCGGCGCCGCGCGCTCCAGGCTGACAGCGGTGCCTTTGAGCAGCGCTTCGCCCAAGCCGTAGGTGATCGGCAGCGACGCCAGCACCCGCAGCGGCTTGGTGCTTTCGGCGGCGAGAACGCCAGTGGAGGCCGCACCGCACAACGCGAGGGCCAAGGTCAGTCGTCGTAGTGAAAAAGGCATTTATCCGAGGTTCCCTTTCAGGCTGGGGACGACGCCGCGGGCGATGGCGGCGAGGGCGAAGGCGAGGCCGGCGACCAGAATGATCGCAGCGCCGGACGGGATCGGCAGGTCGAACACGATGGGGGCCAGGATCCCGCACAGGGTGCTGACGGTGGCGATCAGCACCGAGCACCAGAAAAAGCCCTTGAGCGATTGGCTGAGCAGGCGTGCGGCCGCTGCCGGAATCACCAGCAGGGCGCCGACCAGGATCGCGCCGATGACCTTCACCGCCGCGACGGTGATCAGCGTCACCAGGATCACGAACAGGTAGTCCAGCGCCTTGACCGCGACCCCGCGCACCGCCGCCAGTTGCGGGTTGAAGCTGGCGAGCATGATCCGGTTGTACAGCGGCAGGGCCAGGGCCATCACCAGCGAACCGACGATGGCCAGCACCAGCAGGTCGTTGCCGTTGACCGTCAGCACCGAGCCGAACAGGACGTTTTCCAGGATGTGCACGTTGATCTTGCCGGCCAGGATCAGCAGCAGGCTGGCGCCGAGGGCCAGGGACACCGACAGGAACACGCCGATCAGGGTGTCGGGGGCCAGGCCGGTGCGGTTGCGCAGGTAATTGAGCAGGATGCCGAACAGCAGGCAGTAGCCGAACAGGCTGCCGTAGGGCCCGGTGTAGGGCTCGCCGAGCAGGATGCCGATGGCCACGCCGGTCAGCGCCGCGTGGCCGACCGCTTCGGAGAAGAACGCAAAGCGCTTGACCACCACCAGCGTGCCGAGGCCGCCCAGCACCGGGCCGATCAGTAGGCCGGCGAGCAGCGCATTGACCACAAATCCATAGGCCAGCGCCTCGGGCAGGTAACCGGATGAAGCCCAGCCCTGAACCATCAGCCGAAAGGCTTCGTAACTCATCAGACAGCGCTCCGTGGGTGGGTCGAGAACAGGGTCAGCAGGCGTTCCGGGGTCAGGGCCTGTTGCGGCGCGGCGTCGAAGAGCACCCGGCGGTTGAGGCCGGTGACGTGGTTGGCCAGGCGGCCGACGGCTTCCAGGTCGTGCTCGATCCACAGCACGGTGATGCCCGCCGCGCGCCAGTCGCCGAGCAGGCGTTCGAACACCTGGATCCCGGCTTCGTCCAGCGCCGACATCGGCTCGTCGAGCACCAGCAGCTGCGGCGCCGGGATCAGCCCCTGGGCCAGCAGCACCCGTTGGCGCTCGCCGCCGGACAGCGCGCCCATCCGGCGCTTGCGCTTGTCCTGCATGCCGACCCGCTCCAGCGCATCGCCGATGGCCCCGGCGTAGTGCCGGCTCAAGCCGAGGAACGCCGGGCGGCGCTGGCACATGGCGGCCATGAAATCATCGACGGTCATCGGCAGGCCCCGGTCGAACTCCAGGGCCTGCGGCACGTAGCCGATGGTGCCGGGCTCGCCCGGCCACTGCAGGGTGAGCCGGCCCTGGTGGGGCATCTGGCCGAGCAGGGTCTTGATCAGCGAACTCTTGCCGCCGCCGTTGGGGCCGACCAACGCATGCACGCTGCCGGGGCGAACCTGGAACGTGACCTTGTCCAGGATCGTCGTGCGTCCCAGCGTCAGGCTGACCTCGCTGAAGTCCAGGGTCGGCCCCAGCCCCTGCGGAAGCGAGCCTGCCCGCGGCAGCGGTGTTTCGTTCGCCGGTGATACCGGTTGGGCGGGCGCCTTCGCGGGCAGGCCCGTGTCCACCGGGGACTCGATGTCTGTCGAGCTCATGCGCCGGACTCCTGGATCGCCCGCACCACGGTGTTGAGGTTGCCGGCCATTTCCTTCTCGTACTTGTCGGCGGTGTATTCGCCGTAGGAGATGTGCGACAGCGGATAGAGCTTCACGCCGGATTCGCGCTGGATGGTGTCGACGTAGGTGGACGGGAAGTCCATCTCGGAGAAGATCACCTTCACGTCCAGTTCGCGCAGCTGGTCGATGGTCTTCTTCAGTTGGCTCGGGCTCGGCTCGATGCCGTGGGCCGGTTCGACCACGGCGGTGACTTCAAGGCCGAATTCGCGCAGCAGGTAGTCGTAGGCCGCATGAACCGTGGCCACCCGCAGCTCGGCGTTGGGTGCCTGGGTCAGCTTGGCCAGGGCGTCGGCGCGCATCTGCCGCAGGCGCTTGCCGTAGGCGCGGGCGTTCTGGGTGTAGGCCTTGGCGTTGTCCGGGTCGAGCTTGCCCAGTTCCCGGGCAATGTTGTTGACCTGGGCGATGGAGGCGCTGACCGACAGGAACGTGTGCGGGTTCACCACTTTGCCGGCGCCGCGGGCGGCGACGCCGGTGGCGGCCAGCAGCGGCACGTTTTCGTTGGCTTCGATGGTCTTGATGTCCGGGGTTTCGCTGGCGGCGATCATGCGGTCGGCGAAATCGTCATGGCCCACGCCGTTGAGCACGATCACGTCCAGCCCGCTGATGCGCTTGATGTCTTCGGCGCGGGGCTCGTAGGCATGCGGGTTGAAGCCGGCGGGAATCAGCGGCACCACGTCGGCCTTGTCGCCGACGATGTTGGCCACATAGCTGTAGTACGGGTGCAGGGTGATGCCGATGCGCAGGCGCTTGGCCGGGTCGGCGCTGGCCAGGGGGCTCAGCAGGCAGGCGCACAGGCCGGCCAGCAGCAGGCGCAGGAAGGGACGGCGGGCAGAGGAAATGGACATGGGCAAGCGGTCTTCTCTCGAATGAAGGCGAGGGTTCAATGGCGATGCTCGCGGGTCACCCCGGCATCGTATTGCGCGACGATCTGCTTCCAGCCGGCGGCCGACAATGCGGCGTCGGACAGGTCCGTCGGCGCCTCGGCGGCGTTGCGGTTGAGCCAGATGTCCGGCGCACCCTGTTCGCCGGCGTCCGGGCGCATCAGGAACGAACCGGCCACGGCAGGCGCCTGGCTCTGGCCGTAGTAGGCCGAGTCGGCCAGCAGTTTCCATGCGTGACCGCCACGGCTGACGGAACTGGCGTCCTGGGCGAACGGCGCGAAGCCTTCGTCGGCCAGGGCCTGCGGCGTCGGCAGGGCTTGCTGTTCTTCGCGCAGCAGGCGGATCTCGTCGAGGGTGACGCGCAGGTCGGCATAGATGCCTTGCTCGGCGGCGCCGAGGTCGCGGCGGGCGTCCAGCTGATGGCCGGAAACCGGCTCCGGCTCATGGGAGACGCCGCGCCAGGCCACCACGGAGCCGGCGACCGCCAGGATCAGCAGGCACAACAGCAGCACGTTGAGGGTTTCATGGCCGGCGCCGGCCGGGCGGACGGTTTGGGTGGTGGGTGTGGTCATGGGGCTTCGATGTCCGCCTGGTCGATTTCGACGACGTGGCCGGGGCCGGCGTCGAACAGCACATAGAATTCGGCGCCGGGCTTCTTGAAGGTCAGGGTCGAATCGGCGCCGAGCTTGCCCGGCAGCAGGATGGTTTCGTCATAGCCGATCACGTCGAGGGTCACCCCCGGCGCTCCGCTGCCGTCGGAGAAGCCGCCGGTGCATTTGATCTGCTCGGCGTCGATGGCCTTGCACTCGCACATCGGGTTGTGGGCCAGGGCGCCGGCGCTGAAGCAGGCACCCAGCGCCAGCAGCGCGGCGTTCATGCACCGGAGCGGGCGGAAAGGACGTGGGGCGCGGCTCATGATTTGGCTCCTTGTTTGTTCAGCCAGGCGATCGTGGCGGGGGAGGCCTGGCTCAGCGGAATCGAGGCCTGGTGCATGCTGCCGTCCCAGCCCTCCATGGTGATCCACAGTTCGGCGTCGGCGCGGGTCTTTTCCGGGATCGGCAACTGGGTGCCCATGCGGTACGGGGTGCCGAAGAAGATCGAGCCGGCGGCGCGCAGGCTGCGGGGCTTGCCGATGCGCAGGTAAGTGGCCTTGACCTGATCGACGCAGGCGCTGCACAGGGCGGCGTTGAAGCCTTTGAGGTAGCCGGCCGGGCCGTCGGAACGCGGGGCCTCGTCGCGCAGCTCGGCCAGGAGCAGGCTCCAGGGGCCGACCTGGACCTGGCCGATTTCCCGCTCGCCCAGGCCGCTGTCGCCGCGGAACAGCGCGGCGTCGGCGAAGTACTTGGGCATGAAGCCCAGCGGAATCAGGAGCAGCAGGACATTGATGTGGAAACGCCACTTGTGCCAGAACAGGCTCAGCCGTGAAGGCTGCGGTGCGGGGGTGGATCGGCTCACAGGCTGGCCTCCGACGGTTCGCGGCGCGGGGCCGGTTGTGCCTTGGCGCGCTGCTGCTTGTGCTCGCGCTTGAGCGCATTGGCGGTGGCCAGGGCCGTGCGTTTGGTCCAGATCAGCAGCCCGCTCAGCACCATCATGCTCAGCAGCAGGCCGAAGAAGAACCAGATCAGCTTGATCCACAGCCCGCCGAAGTCGCCGGTGTGCAGCGGACGCATGGATTCGGTGACGAACTCAAGCGAAGTGCGGTCGGACAGCAGGCGCGTGGCCGCCACGTCGCCGCTGTAGGGGTTGAGCGTGGCGCTCTGGAACATCAGCGGATACCAGCCGCGTCCGCCGATGTCGAGGTGGGCGTAGGCGTTGCCCGGCAGGCTGACGAAGCTGGCCTCCAGGCCGGGGATTTTCTCCCGGGCGATTTCGACGGCGCGGTCCAGGCTGATCCGTGGCGGCGGCGTGCCGTCGCCGGACATCGGCACGGCTTCGCGGGCCATGGCCGGGATGATCGGTTCGCTGGAGATGGAAATCTGGTTGTCCGACAGCAGCGCCTGGATCAGGAACCAGGTGCCGGTGATGGAGATCACCGCGATGAACCAGATCGACCAGATGCCGCTCAGGCGATGGAAATCGCCCCAGAAGATCCGTGCGCCGTGGTTCAGGCGCAGGGTCGGGCGCAGGAAGCCTTTCCAGAAGCGTTTGTACACCACGAGTCCGGTCACCAGCGAGGCCAGCATCGGCAGGCCGAGGAACGACACCAGGTACCAGCCCCAGCTGAAGCCGTTGGTGAACGGCACCAGCCACCAGCCGTGCAGCGCCCGGGTGAAGGCCTTGAAGTTGAAGTCCGGCGCCGTGCCCTGGATGGCGCCGGTGTACGGGTTGACGTACACCGTCTGCACCCGCCCGTCGGGGTAGCTGACGTCGACGTCGAGGGCAAAGTGCGATTCGTCCGGACGGTTGATGCTTTGCACCACGGTCTGCGGTTCGGCTTTCTTGATGGCGGCGAGGATCTGGTCGTAGCTGAGCCGCGGCGCGTCGTCGGACGGCTGGCTGGCGCGCATCTGCGGGTTGGCCAGCCAGACGATTTCCTGGCTGACCACCGCCAGGGTGCCGGTGACGCAGACGATCAGGACAAAGAACCAGATCGGCAAGGCCAGCCAGCTATGCACCAGGAACCACAGTTTCGAGCGGGATTTCTTCGACATGATTGAACGTCTTGATTCAGTGGGAGGAGCGGCTGCTACGGGCTTCGCAGCAGGGGCGTCCCTGGAGGGCGCGGTCGGGGCGTTAGCCCGGGCGACCGGCCCGCATCTCTATAAGACGGATGAGCGAGGAAATTCCCGATGGGTGATATGAAAGTAAATGTTTCGCACTTCGTCGAAGCGGTATCCGCACTGTGGGAGCGAGCCTGCCCGCGATTGCGTCAAGTCAGTCGACAGCTTCATTGACGGACACACCGCAATCGCGAGCGGGCTCGCTCCCACAAGGCCTCGGCAAGGCGATCGTTCAGCCTTGCTTGTACAGCTCCAGCGCCCGCTGGCGGATCTGCTCCTCGGTCAGGTCTTCCTTGCGCGAGGCCAGGAACCACAGGTGGCCATAGGGATCCCTCAGCGTGCCGCTGCGGTCGCCGTAGAACTGATCCTTGACGTCGGACACCGTGGTGGCACCGGCATCGATCGCCCGCCGGAACGACTTGTCGACGTCGGTCACGTACAGATGCAGGCCGACCGACACGAACTGGTCCGGACTGCTGAAGGGCCCCTCTTCGCAAGGGGTGCCGAGCATGATCGCGCTGTCGCCGATGCGCAGTTCGGCATGGCCGATGCTGCCGTCGGGCATGGCCAGGCGCATGACTTCGGTGGCGCCGAAGGCCTTCTTGTAGAAGTCGATGGCCTCGGCGGCCTTCTGGATGCCGAGATAGGGGGTAATGCTGTGATACCCCTCGGGAATGGGTTTGACGCTCATGACGTTCTCCCTGTCTTTTCTTGTGGACGGTCAGTCTTCACCGGATGTCCGGTCGGTCAACTATAGGTCCGTGCCGGCGCGGCGACCGATCTGCCGACAAAGGGTCTGCGGTCATTCGGCGTCTGCCGCCGATTGAAGGAAGTGCGGCCCCGGCCCCTGTTCCCCGAGCACATCCCCGTAGTTGCGCAGCGGACAGGCTTCCATCGACAGGCACCCGCAACCGATGCAGCCGGTGAGCCGGTCGCGCAACAGCATCAGTTGACCGATCCGTTCGTCCAGTTCACGCCGCCATCGCTCCGACAGCGCTTTCCAGTCCGCCGCCGTCGGCGCCCGGTTGTCCGGCAGGTTGTTCAGCGCTTCGCCGATTTCCGCCAGCGGGATGCCCAGCCGTTGCGCCACCTTGATCAGCGCCACGCGCCGCAGCACTTCCCTGGGGTAGCGGCGCTGGTTGCCGGCGTTGCGCTGGCTCTTGATCAATCCCTTGGACTCGTAAAAGTGCAGGGCGGTGACCGCTACGCCGCTGCGGGCCGCGACTTCACCCACGGTCAGTTGCTTGTGCAGGTTTTCGGCTGTGACCATTTGCGATTTGCCCCTTGACCTCTACTTAACTAGAGGTTTTAACCTGCACGCCTTCGAATCGCAAGATTCGCCTGACAGACGAGTGGGGACGTTATGCACGCGCCGAAAAACCGCAGCTTTACCCAACTGATCGAATTCGAGATCGACCCCGGACAACAACCTGCGCTGGTGACGGCGCTGGCCTTGCAGACCGAACGCCTGGCCGAGCGTTACGCCGGGTTCGTCAGCGCCAGCGTCCAGGCCAGCGACGACGGCCGGCGGGTGCTGGGCTTCCTGCAATGGCAATCGCGCGAGGCGGGGGAGGCGGCGTTTCGCAGTTTCGAGAACGGCGAACAGGATTTCTGGCAACTGATCCGCGCCCATCGGGCACGCACCGTGACCTTCGGTTCGTTCCAGGTGCTGAGCAGCATCGCCCGCAGCCATGACGACGGGCTGCACTGCCAACTGGTCGGCTAGATCGACAGCTGGATCAGGCGCTCGCCTGGCGGGGTTTGCGCCGGCCTGCGTTTGTTGACCGCCAGTTCGCCGATCTTGATCAGCCGCGTGCGGGTGACGTTGCGGCTCAGGCCGAGCAGTGCGGCGGTGTGCACCTGGTTGCAGTGGCAGAAACGGTAGGCGGCGCGCAGCAAGGCGTCCTCGACGGTTTCGTGCAGCGCACCGGCCTGCTGCTCGAAGAGCTTCTGAAAGGCCCGACCCAGCAGCGCTTGCGCCGAGTCGTCGCTGCCGTGCTGCGGTTCGTTTGGCCGTTCGATGCGTAGGCTGGACAGGCGCAGGTCGTCGTGTTCGATCACGCCGTTGCGGCAGATCAGCAGGGTGTGATGGATGACGTTTTCCAGTTCGCGGATGTTGCCCGGCCAACTGTAGGTGCGCAGTTTGTGTTCGGCTGCGGGGCTGATGGCGACCCGCCCGTAGCCCAGGCGCTGGCTGTAGGACTCGATGAAGTGCCGGGTCAGCGGCAGGATGTCGCCGGGGCGTTCGCGCAGCGGGCTCAGCTCCAGGTTGACCACGTTCAGGCGGTAATACAGATCCTCGCGAAAGTGCCCGGCGTTGATGGCTTTCTCCAGGCGCACGTTGGTCGCCGCCAGCACCCGCACATCGATGGGGATGCTCTTGCGTGAGCCGAGCCGCACCACTTCGCGTTCCTGCAGCACCCGCAGCAGCTTGACCTGGATCGCCATCGGCAGGTCGCCGATCTCGTCGAGGAACAGCGTGCCGCCGTCCGCTTCCTCGAACCAGCCGGCCTTGGCGCTCAGGGCGCCGGTGAATGCGCCTTTTTCGTGGCCGAACAGTTCGGCTTCCACCAGGGATTCGGAGAACGCGCCGCAGTTGACCGCAATGAACGGCCGGTTGCGCCGATGGCTCAAATTGTGGACGTGCCGCGCCACCAGCTCCTTGCCGGTGCCCGTCTCGCCGATGATCAGCACGCTGGCCTCGCTGGGCGCCACCTGCTGCAGGTGGGCGAGCAGGGCCTGGGACCTGGGGTCCTCGAACACCTGGGCGGTGGCGCGGATCGAGGTGGCCAGGGCGGGGGACGGCGGTAGGGTCAGCAGTTGCATGGGGCTCGCTCCACGAAAGGAAGGTCAGGAATAGAACGTCGGCACCGGCAGGGACTGGTTCAGCGCCCAGTCGCCCAGCTCATGGAGTTTGTAGTCCAGCGGATCGTGCAGGGTCTGCGTGCGCAGGTTGCGCCAGTGCCGGTCCAGGCGCAGCGACGCGTGGGTGGCGCGGGCGCCGGTGACCTCGAACAGCCGGCTGCAGAGATCCAGGCCCTGGCGGCTGGCCGCGACCTTGGCCGTGGCGATCGCCGTGGCCAGGTGTCCGCGTTGTTCGGCGCTCAGGTCGGGGCCCTTGGCCCAGGCGTCGTCGAGCAACGCGGCGGCCCGCTCCACCAGCAGGCGGATGCCTTCGAGCGCGACCCAGAACTCGCCGTAGTGGCCGAGCACGTAGGGGTCTTCGCGCACATCGCGGGCCGGGGAGCGGTGCCACACGCGGGTTTCGTTCAGCGTGTACTGCCGGGCCTCCTCAAACGCGCCTTCGGCGATGCCGAGGAACATGTGGGTGAAGGTCAGCTGCGCGATCAGCGGCCGCAGGCAAGCGAACGGCGTGCTCAGGGGGCCGGGGTCGAGCAGCAGCTCCGACTCTTCGACCCGCACCCGTTCGAACGTGGCGCTGCCGCTGTCGGTCTGGCGCTGGCCGATGTTGTTCCAGTCGTTGTGCAGGGTGATGCCGCTGCGTGCGCTGGGGATGGCGGCGATCAGCAGCTTGCCGCCCTGGCTCTCGTCCACCGCCGAGGCGATCAGCATCTGCGAATCGCTGGCGCCGGAGCAAAAGCTCTTCTTGCCGGAGAACTCGCGCCAGCCGCCCAGGTCCTTGACCACGGTGCGGGTGTCCAGCGGATTGAGCGCATTGCCCCAGAACCAGTTCTGCCGGGCGGTCTGCTCGAACCAGGGTTGCCATTGTTCGGGGCGGGAGAACAGGCGCACCGTGGCCAGCATCAAGTGGTGGAAACCGAAGACATGGGCGATCGAACTGTCGACCCGGGCGAACTCGCGCACGATGTGCAGGGTTTCGCTCCAGCTCGCGCCGAGGCCGCCGTAGCGCACGGGAATGCTCAAGGCCAACAGGCCGCTGTTGCGCAGGGCGTCGCGTTCGGCCTTCGGCGTGCCGCCGCGTTCGTCGCGCTCGACGGCGGTCAGGGCGAACTCGGCGGCCAGCCGCCGGGCGGTCTGCAACGGGGAAGGCAAGGGGGTTTGCGGTTTGGCGGTCACGCGGTGTTCCTCATTTCTGCGGGAGCGGGCTGGCTTCGGTGTCGTCCGGCAGTGCCTCAGGCGATCTTCAGCAGCGGCTTGAACGGCGTGCCGAACAGCGGCGCGGCGCGTTCGGCGGCCAGGCGGATACGCGCCTTGAGCGGCTCGCTGGTGATCTGGTAGTCGGTGAAGTCGGCTTCGCTGGCGTACACGCCGATGGGCAAGGTCACGGCCTGGAAGAAGCTGAACAGCGGCCGCAGCTGGTGGTCGAGCACCAGCGCATGGCGTTCGCTGCCGCCGGTGGCGGCCAGCAGCACCGGCGTGTCGATCAGCGCATTGAGGTCGATCAGGTCGAACAGGTGCTTGAGCAGGCCCGGATAGGCGCCGCGGTACACCGGTGTGGCGACGACCAGCAGGTCAGCCTGTTCGATGGCTTGCAGCTGGGCCTCGACCTCGGCCGGCAATTCCTGGCGCGACAGCGCGGCGCCGAGCGGACGGGCGATGTCGCCGAGCTCGATCAGGTGGCCGTCGACGGGCAGGTGCCCGGCCAGTTCGGCCAGCAGGGCCTGGGTCAGCACGAGGGTGCGGGACGGACGCCAGGTTCCGCCGGACAGGGCAACGACTTTCAGTGGGCGCGACATGATGGTTTCCTTTTCAACAGTGGCTCGGCGAGCAGTGAGGGTTCACCGGTGCGGAGCAAGCGCTGTACCAATTCCTCAAGAGCCCGCGCTGCGGGGCTTCGGCGGTTCGGCGTGGGCCTCTTTGTGTGGTTTTCGGGCCGGTTTGCTGAACCGCTGTTGCCTGGCGAACAGTTGCTGGAGCAACAGTGCCGAATGCGATGGATGTGTTTATAGAGGCTGCTTGTTATTCCGTAAAAGACTGTTAATTGATATTGATAGGTCTTTTGTGAATATGAGGGTTTCACTGGCGAAAACCTGATAGCCACTATTGAGAGCGTTGATTTTTGCGCAAGCGTGCCCGGGCGTAGCCTTTGTCCATCGACAAACACCTTTCGCCAGGACGCCCCCGATGAACCGCTTACTGACTGTTTCCCTGATGCTCGCCGTCTCCGTGCTCGCCGGTTGCGCCAGCCACGTGTCGCCCGAGCTGCGCCCCTACACGGCGGAAGAGACCCGCGAACTGGCCCTCGAAGCGCTGAACCGCCGCGGTCTGTCCTTCGACGAATACCACGCGAAGAAAGCCGAACTGCTCGGCCAGCCGCAGAAGACCGTCGGCTTCGACAGCCATGGCGAGATGAGCGCCGAGCGGGCCGTACAGCTGCATGGGCGTCCAAGCTGATTCGCAACTGTACTGCTCGAAGTTTCACCCAACTGTCCATGGGTTTGCGCGGTGCCGTGCGATAGGGTCAACACCTGAATGACCCCGACGGACTCCCTGCCATGACCCTCTCGCTCGATCTGCTGCTGGGCTTTGCCCTGTTTGCCCTTGTCACCTCGATCACACCGGGGCCGAACAACACCATGCTGTTGGCGTCGGGGGTGAACTTCGGCTTCAACCGCACCATCCCTCACATGCTCGGCATCACCTGCGGCTTCTTCGTGCTCGTCGTGGCGGTGGGGTTTGGCCTGGGCGCGGTATTTCAGCGCTATCCGTTGCTGTACACGATCCTGCGGTACGTCGGCGCGGCGTACCTGCTGTACCTGGCGTGGAAAATCGCCCGTTCCGGCCCGGTCGGCGACAGCGGCGACGGCGAAGGCAAGCCGATCAGCTACCTGGGGGCGGCGGCGTTCCAGTGGGTCAACCCCAAGGCCTGGATCATGGCCATCGGCGCCATCAGCACCTACACGCCGATGCAGGGCTACTTCACCAATGTGCTGGTGATCGCAGCCGTGTTCGCCATCATCAACCTGCCGAGCGTCGGCGTGTGGGCGGCCTGCGGCACGTTGTTGCGCAACGTGCTCAAGGACCGTCGCTGGTTGCGGGCGTTCAACTGGGGCATGGCGGCGCTGCTGGTGATTTCGCTGTACCCGCTGCTGCTGGAAAGCTTTGCCTGACGCATCGCTTCAACCGCCGGCCCGATGCCTGTTAAGCTCGGCTTCAGGAGCGTTCCTACGCACTCTTAAATGAAGTTGTTCTTCTTTAACGGCATCCGATCAGGTAATGATGACGCTCTCGAACCGCGGCGCAGCCCACAAGGCTGCGCCTTGCCGTTTCCAGACACGAGCCTCCTGACCCCGGAACACGCTCTGCGAGTCTTCTTATGAACCAACGTCCGCTGTATTTCGATTACGCCGCCACCACCCCGGTGGACGAGCGGGTCATCCAGGTGATGATCGAGTGTCTGGGTTTCGACGGCAATTTCGGCAACCCGGCCTCCAGCTCCCATGCCTTTGGCCAGCAGGCCCGGCACACGGTCGAACAGGCGCGCCGGCAGGTCGCCGAACTGGTCGGGGCCGAGGCCGGGCAGATCGTCTGGACCTCCGGCGCCACCGAATCCAATAACTTGGCCCTCAAGGGCGTCGCCCAGGCCCGTGGCGTGCCCGGCGGGCACATCATCACCAGCCAGATCGAACACAAGGCCATCCTCGACACCGCCCGGCAATTGCAGGACACCGGCATCGCCGTGACCTACCTGGTGCCGGACGCCGACGGCCTGATCACGCCGCAGGCGGTCAGCGAGGCGATGCGCGACGACACCTTCCTGGTGTCGCTGATGCTGGTCAACAACGAGTTGGGCACCGTCAACGATATCCCGGCCATCGGCGAGACCGTGCGCGGCCGCGGGGCGCTGTTCCACGTCGATGCGGCGCAGGGCGCTGGCAAGGTCGCGATCGACCTCGCGCAATGGCCGGTGGACTTGATGTCCTTCTCGGCGCACAAGCTTTACGGTCCCAAGGGGATCGGCGCACTGTACGTCGGTCCGCGCGCGCAGCAGCGCCTGCTGGCCCAGATCCACGGTGGCGGGCACGAAGGCGGCCTGCGCTCCGGAACCCTGGCGACCCATCAGATCGCGGCCATGGGCGCAGCCTTTGCCCTGGCGGCGCAGGCGTTCGATGAGGAGAAAAAGACCATCGTTGCGCTACGCGAACGCCTGCTCGAACAGTTGCTGAGCCTGCCTGGCGTGCGCCTCAACGGCAGCGCGGACCAGCGCATTGCGCACACCTTGAGCCTGACCTTCAGCGAAGGCGAGTTCAACGCCGCCGCCCTGAGCCAGTCGCTCGCGTTTTCCGCGACCTCGGCCTGCAACTCGGCGAGCAACACACCGTCCCACGTGCTGTTGGCATTGGGGCATGACGCACACCTGGCGGGCCGCACCATCCGCCTGAGCCTCGGCCGCTTCACCACGGCCGACGACATCGACAGGGCCGTGCAACTGATCAAGACCGCCTGCGCCAGCGCTCCGGCATTCTGGGCGACAGGACTTTCATAAAGGCGCCGGGCATGACCGGCACCGGACAATAACGACGAAGTGGTTAGCAGGAGACATGATGAGTACCCAGACTTTGACCGAAGGATCGGTTCCCCAGCGCTTGGCGCACACCCGTGAACTGATGCGCCGCGAAGGCATCCATGCGTTGCTGGTGCCTTCCGCCGACCCGCACCTGTCGGAATACCTGCCGGGCTACTGGCAGGGCCGGCAGTGGCTGTCGGGCTTTCATGGCTCGGTCGGCACGCTGATCGTCACCACGGACTTCGCGGGGGTCTGGGCCGACAGCCGTTACTGGGAACAGGCGACCAAGGAGCTCAACGGCAGCGGCATCGAGCTGGTCAAGCTGCAGCCGGGTCAGCCCGGGCCTTTGGACTGGCTGGCCGAGCAGACGCCGGAAGGCGGCGTGGTGGCGGTCGATGGCGCGGTGATGGCGGTGGCGTCGGCACGTACCCTGGGCAGCAAGCTTGAGGCCCGCGGCGCCCGTCTGCGCACCGACATCGATTTGCTGGACGAAGCCTGGAGCGACCGTCCGCAACTGCCGAACGCACCGGTCTATCAGCACCTGTCGCCGCAAGCCACCGTCAGCCGCGGCGAGAAACTTGCCCAACTGCGCGAAACCCTCAAGGAGCGCGGGGCCGACTGGCATTTCATCGCCACCCTCGACGACATCGCCTGGCTGTTCAACCTGCGCGGCGGCGACGTTTCGTTCAACCCGGTGTTCGTCTCCTTTGCCTTGATCGGCCAGCAGCAGGCCACGCTGTTCGTGGCCCTGGGCAAAGTCGATGCCGGCCTGCGCGCCGTGCTGGAACAGGACGGCGTGACCCTGCGCGATTACAGCGAAGTCGCCGATGCGCTGCGCGCGGTGCCGGGCGGGGCGAGCCTGCTGGTGGATCCGGCGCGGGTCACCAGCGGCCTGCTCGACAACCTCGACAGCGGCGTGACCCTGGTCGAAGGCCTCAATCCGACCACCCTGGCCAAGTCGCAGAAGAGCCCGGCCGATGCCGAGCACATCCGCCGCGCCATGGAGCAGGACGGCGCGGCGCTGTGCGAGTTCTTCGCCTGGCTGGAGTCGGCCTGGGGCCGCGAGCGCATCACCGAGCTGACCATCGACGAGAAACTGACCGCGGCGCGGGAGCGTCGTCCGGACTATGTCTCGCTGAGCTTCAACACCATCGCCGCGTTCAACGCCAACGGCGCCATGCCGCACTACCATGCCACCGAGGAAGCGCACGCGGTGATCGAGGGCGACGGCCTGCTGCTGATCGACTCGGGCGGCCAGTACCTGGGCGGCACCACCGACATCACCCGGATGGTGCCGGTCGGTACGCCGACCGCCGAGCAGAAGCGCGATTGCACCCGTGTGCTCAAGGGCGTGATCGCCTTGTCGCGGGCGCATTTCCCCAAAGGCATCCTGTCGCCGCTGCTCGACGCCATCGCCCGGGCGCCGATCTGGGCCGACAACGTGGATTACGGTCATGGCACCGGTCATGGCGTCGGTTACTTCCTCAACGTTCATGAGGGGCCGCAGGTGATCGCCTACCAGGCGGCGCCGGCGCCGCAGACCGCCATGCAACCGGGGATGATCACCTCCATCGAACCGGGCACCTACCGTCCGGGCCGCTGGGGCGTGCGCATCGAGAACCTGGCGATGAACGTCGAGGCAGGCGGCAGCGAGTTCGGTGAGTTCCTCAAGTTCGAAACCCTGACCCTGTGCCCGATCGACACCCGTTGCCTGGAGCCGTCCCTGCTGACCGAGGACGAAAAGCAGTGGTTCAACGCCTACCACGCCCAGGTGCGCGAGCGCCTGAGCCCGTTGCTCGACGGCGCGGCGTTGGCCTGGCTCAACACCCGCACCGCGGCTATTTGAGCGGCATCAGCTCAGGCGCCGTCGACAGCGCCTGAGCCATGTAGTCGACAAAGGCCTGGATCCTGGCGGACTGGCGACGGTTCGCCGGGAACACGGCGTGCATCGGCAGCGGTTGTGTGCGGTAGTCCTGCAGCAGGGCGACCGCACGGCCCGCCTTCAGGTCTTCGCTGAACAGCCAGACCGGCGACAGTGAGATCCCCAACCCACCCAGCACCATTTCGCGGATCGCCTCGGAGTTGTTGCTCTGGGCGTTTCCCTGTATGCGCACCTCGTGGCGCTGTCCGTCCCTTTCGTAAGTCCACAGGTTCTGGCTGCTGAGCAGATTGAACTGCAGGCAGTTGTGTTCGCGCAGGTCCTGCGGCGCAAGCGGCGCGCCGTTCCGGTTCAGGTAGGCCGGCGCGGCGACCGTGACGCGGTGGGTCGTGCCGATGGGGCGGGCGATCATGCCGCTGTCGCTCAGATCGCCGATTCGCAGGCTGACGTCCAGGCCTTCGCTGACAAGATCCTGATTCTGGTCGCTGAGCTGCAGATCGATCTGCACCTGCGGGTGGCGTTCGAGAAACGCCGCCAGCCGCGGCGCAATCTGCATGCGCCCGAAGCTGACGGAGGAACCGACCCGCAAGGGGCCGGCAACGGTTTCCCGGCCGGACTGGAAGCTGTGCTCGGCGGCATCCACGGCGGCGAGGATGGTTCGGCATTCGTTGTAGTAGCGCTGGCCCTCATCGGTCAGCGACAGCTTGCGCGTGCTGCGGGCGATCAGCTTGCCGCCGAGTTGCCGCTCGAGCGCACGCAGGGTTTTGCTGATGGTCGGCTGGGTGGTCTGCAGCTCGCGGGCCACCGCGGAAAAACTGCCGCGCTCGATCACCCGGACGAAAATCGACATGGCGCTGAGTTTGTCCATGGGCGGGTCTCATTGATGCTGATATGGAATGGTCACTATAGCGATACGGCGTCTTATCGGCATGAGTCGGTTGCGGGAGGATGGCTTCACTCTCTCTCTGACAGGAAATGCCGAAATGACTGACTCATTGCACATGCGCGCGCTGATGGTCGAAACCGCCAACGGGCCGCTACGCTTGGTCTCGCTTCAACGCCCTGCGCCAGGCGCGGGCGAAGTGCTGGTGCGGATCAAGGCCAGCGGCGTGAATCCGCTGGACCTGAAAATCCGTGCCGGCCAGGGCGCTCACGCCCGGCAGGCGCTGCCGGCGGTGTTGGGCATCGATCTGGCCGGTGTGGTCGAGGCGGTGGGCGAAGGCGTTCACGGCTGGGTGCCGGGCGACGAGGTCTATGCGATGGCGACCGGGATCGGTGGCGCGCAGGGCTCGTTGGCCGAATACGCGGTGGTGGACGCACGGCTGCTGGCGCGCAAGCCATCGAACCTGTCCATGCGTGAGGCGGCCGGTCTGCCGCTGGTGGTCATCACGGCCTGGGAAGGGCTGGTGGATCGGGCCCGCGTGCGGGCCGGGCAGAAAGTGCTGATCCATGGCGGCGCGGGTGGGGTCGGTCATGTGGCCGTTCAACTGGCGCGGGCATACGGGGCTGAGGTCTTTGCCACAGGCTCCGCCGGGCAGCGGGCAATCATCGAAGGGTTCGGCGCGACCTTCATCGACCATCGGCAAACCCCGGTGGAGGAGTACGTGAACGAACACACGGCGGGGGAGGGGTTTGACATCGTGTACGACACGGTCGGCGGCGAAACGCTGGATGCGTCCTTCAAGGCTGTGCGGGTGTACCACGGGCATGTGCTGAGTTGCCTGGGGTGGGGCCAGCACAGCCTGGCGCCTCTGTCGTTCCGTGGCGCGACGTACTCCGGCGTGTTCACCCTGCTGCCGCTGCTGACCGGCACCGGACGCGAACACCACGGGGACATCCTGCGGCAAGCTGCGCAACTGATCGAAGCGGGTCGCGTGAGTCCGCTGCTCGACCCGCGTCGCTTCACCCTGGAAACCGCCGAAGACGCCCACGGGCTGCTTACGTCTAAAGGGGCTCGTGGGCGTCTGGTGATCGAGATCTAACGCAGGGCTTGCGCGACAAAGTCGAGCCGGTCCTGGCCGAAGAACAGCTGGCTGCCGATGAACATGCTCGGGGCACCGAATACACCACGTTTGACGGCGGTCTCGGTGTTGTCCTTGAGGGCGGCCTTCACGGTTTCGTCGTTGGTCAATGCCAGCACGTCCTCGGGATTGAAGCCGTGTTCGGTCAGCACGGCGGCGACCGTTGCGGGCTCGTCGAGGCAGCGGCCCTCAACCCAGAGCGCGTTGAACAGGCAATCGATGAACGCCTGGAACCGCTCCGGATGGCGCAGTTGCATACCGGTGACGGCGCGCATCAGGGTCAGGGTGTTGATCGGAAAGTGCGCATTGAACTTCAGTGGCACGCCGTAACGTCGGGCATAGCGATCCAGATCCTGGAACATGTAGCGGCCCTTGGCCGGGATCGTCGCGGGTGAGGCGTTGCCGGTGGCTTTGAACACGCCGCCCAACAGCATCGGGATGTAAACCAGTTGGCTGCCGGTTTCAGCGCAGATCCTGGGCAGTTGCGTGTAGGCCAGATAGGTGGCGGGGCTACCGAGGTCGAAGTAGAACTCAACGGTTTTGCTCATGGGCACGGCACTCCTGTTTGTTGTTATGGATGAAGTGAAGTCACCAGCGTTCGTTCCAGGGACGCAGATCCAGCTCGAACGTCCACGCGTCCCGGGGCTGGCTGTGCAGATACCAATAGTTGTCGGCGATGTGCTCGGGATTGAGGATACCGTCCTGCTCTTTGGTTGCGTACTTCTCGGGGAAGTTGTCGCGGATGAAATCGGTGTCGATGGCGCCGTCCACCACGACATGGGCGACATGGATGTTAAGAGGCCCCAGTTCCCGGGCCATGCTTTGCGCCAGGGCCCGAATGCCATGCTTGGCGCCCGCGAACGCGGCAAACCCGGCAGCGCCGCGCAGGCCGGCGGTGGCCCCGGTGAACAGGATAGTGCCCCGGCGGCGGGTGACCATGCGTTTGGCCACCTCGCGGGCATTGAGGAAACCTGAGAAACAGGCCATCTCCCAGATCTTGAAATACTTGCGTGCGGTTTCATCGAGAATGCTGCAGGGCACGTTGGCGCCGATGTTGAAGACGAATGCCTCGATCGGGCCCAGGCGGGTCTCGATGTCTTCGATCAGCGCGATCACGTCTTCTTCCTTGCGCGCATCGCAGGCAAACCCGTGGGCTTCGCCGCCGTCAGCCTGTATGGCGTCCACTAACGGCTGAAGCTTTTCGGCGCTGCGGCGGGTGACGCAGGCCACGAATCCTTCCTTGGCGAAACGCCTGGCGATAGCGCCGCCAGTGGCATCGCCAGCACCGACAACCAATACGACCTTCTTGTTGTTCATGGGTGTCCCCTTTAGTAAACGATCGTTAAGTGAACGAACGTTATGCTAGGATCCGGTCAGCGTCAAGGCAGTCAATTGCGGGGTATAGAGATGCGTTATTCAGCCGGTCACAAGCTCGAAACCAGGGAAAGGCTGCTGCAAAGCAGTGCGTTGTCGGCGAAGAGGTCGGGGTTTTCCACGGTGGGCGTTGATGGCCTGATGAAGGCAATCGGCCTTAGCGGCGCGGCGTTCTATAGTCACTTCTCATCCAAGGATGCGTTGTTCGCGGCCATCGTCGAGCGTGAGCTGGGGCAAAGTCTTGAACGGTTGGGCGGGCAGGGCTGTCAGGATCGTGAACGGCTGGAGCGTTGCCTGAAGCAGTATTTGAGCATGGCCCATGTCGAGCAGCCTGAGTCAGGGTGTGCGATTCCGGCACTGGGCGCGGAAATCGCGCGCGCCGAAGGCGACGTGCGTGAGCAGGCCGAGCTTTGGATCTGCAGGCTTCAGCAAAGCTGGGCGCATACGCTGGGAAGCGACAGCCTGGCGTGGTCGATTCTGTCGCAATGCGTGGGCGCACTGGTGGTTGCACGAATGCTGGCCAGCGCAGACGTGCAGAGAGAGGTGCTGGGCGCCAGCCACGAGGAGATCAGTCGCCGGATTGCAACCCGATTTGCGGAGTGAGCGCCCGCTTACTTGCAGATGACGATCATGCTGCGACTGGTATAGCCGGCGGGGTTGAGGCCGAAGGGGTAGTCGCCGGGCTCCTCCACGGCGTCCCCTGATTTTGCGATCACCTTGTAGCCCTTCGGTGCGCAGGCATTGGCAGCGCTGGCGTAACATTTGTCCCAGGATGAGGAGAGTCCGGAACAGTTTATGTGCAGGCCTTTCTTGCCATGTTTGACCTGGGTTTTCGTGGTGGCTGCACAACCTGCAACTGCCAGTACGGCGATCAGTATCAAAATCTGTTTCATTACTGTCCTTAATCGCGGCCCCGAGTCTGATGCCCGGGTCTGCCTGCTTTCGCTTGCGCTTGAAGCGTTGTGCTGTCCCTGTCTGAAAAATCCATGCCTGGCATTGGGTTACGCGGCTAAACATGGCCTAAATGAGCGCCAAATGCCAGACCTTCGTCAAATCCTCTCTCAATCTGCCGCTACGGCGGGCTTGGCGGTGCTGCCCATGGTCATGGTTGCGCCGACGGAGGCCAGAATAATGCACAGGATTGCCATCCATTGTGACAGAGACAGGTATTCGTGCAGGAAGAGCAGGCCGGACAGCGCTCCGAACGCAGGCTCGATGCTCATCAAGGTTCCGAACGTGCGTGCCGGCATGCGGGTGAGGGCAACCATCTCCAGGGTATAGGGGAGGGCTGTGGACAGGATGGCGACGCCGATGGCCACCGGTATCAGGGCGGGCGTCAGCAAAGCTGTCCCGGCGTGGACGATTCCTATGGGGGCAACAAACAGGGCGGCGATCATGACGCCCAGCGCGGCGGTCGTCACGCCGTTGTCGGCACCGGCCTTTTGGCCGAACAGGATGTACAGCGCCCAGCAGACGCCGGCACCCAGGGCGTAGCCGGCGCCGACCAGATCGATGCCCGCCGATGTCGCCCCTGTCGGAATCAGCAACAGGAGCCCGACGGCCGCCAAGGCGATCCAGAGAAAGTCGATGGCCCGGCGGGATGCGTAGATGGCGACGGCCAGCGGGCCGGTGAACTCCAGGGCTACGGCGATTCCAAGCGGCACGGTGCGCAGCGACATATAGAAGAGGAAGTTCATTCCACCCAGCGCCATGCCGTAGACGATCACCGTGCGCAGGGACTTGGCTGTCAGCTTCACTCGCCAGGGGCGCAACAGCAATAACATGATGATGCTGGCGAAGATCAGGCGCAGGGTTGTGGTGCCCTGTGCGCCGACTACCGGAAACATACTCTTGGCCAGAGAGGCTCCGGACTGAATGGAGGCCATGGCTATCAACAGCAGGCCAACCGGGAAAAGAATGGAGGCAAGGCTGCGGGGTTGGTCGTTCATCGCTTGGCAGTGTCCGAGTGGGAGAGCGGCTGGAAATGGGTGGTGCGCAATATAGTGCGCATTCGCTGTGGGGGCGTCTATATCCACAAGGGCTTTTTGAGTATGTTCATAGAAAAATGAAATTAGCGGTTGACGGCAGATTTTAGTTCTCTATAATTCGCCCCACTTCCGGCACAGTCGAAACGGAAAACTTCTTGAGATTCAATGAGTTAAGAAGTTTTCGGCAGTGGATCGCTTCAGTTCACCGAAGCCTGGAGGGAGTCGAAGAGGGTGGCGTTGTTTGGCCCTTTCGGCGTTTCGATCCTCCCGGTCGAAAGCGGAAAAAGAGGTGTTGACAGCAGCGTGCAACGCTGTAGAATTCGCCTCCCGCTGACGAGAGATCGAAAGCGCAAGTGGTTGAAGTTGAAAAAGAAATTTTGAAAACTTCTGAAAATAACCGCTTGACAGCAAATGAGGCTGCTGTAGAATGCGCGCCTCGGTTGAGACGAAAGACTCAGCCAACCGCTCTTTAACAACTGAATCAAGCAATTCGTGTGGGTGCTTGTGGAATAAGACTGACAGTCAAAAAGATTATCAGCATCACAAGTTACTCCGCGAGAAATCAAAGATGTAACCAACGATTGCTGAGCCAAGTTTAGGGTTTTCACAAAACCCAAAGATGTTTGAACTGAAGAGTTTGATCATGGCTCAGATTGAACGCT